>NZ_LZEJ01000045.1:0-26063 GCF_001704375.1 Alishewanella sp. HH-ZS
AGATCAAGTCTGAGCTAGTACAAATTAGCAAAGCTGCTGCAAAACATCACCCAAATTTATAACCACGATCAATCGCGGCTTACAACCCGTTGCACTTTCATGTAACCACCAGCTTCAGCAGTCATACAGTTAATTGATCGTCAGCTATGAGCGAAAAGCGGACATAAAGCATCAGCACAAGAATCGTCCTTATTTAGTGAAGTGAGGAATATTTAAATCTGCTGCACCTTGAAGACTAAAAGCATAGTTTTTTCATTAACATTAATTTCTTTTGTAGCTCGCAGTATCTTTTGGCGAGACCAGTAGCACCTCTGATTCGTAGCTCAATCTGGGCGTTTTCGATAGTTTGAACTGAGTAAGGTGTTATTCAAAGCCCACTTTTAAGAATTAATAATTTAGCAATGAACAGCTTGCCATCCAAAAGTTGATAGTTCAAATTCATTCGATGGAGCTCGACTATCTTAGCTACGATAGATAGACCAAGACCAGACCCTTCAATATCTTGATGAGCAGTATGCCGGAAAAAACGTTCCCCTAATCTAACAAGGTCAGGCGTTGTATCTGCTACTATTTGGTTTGTTACACTCAGCTTGTAAACGTCAGTTAACTCTTCAATCTCTACTGATACTACAGAACCTTGTGGCGCATACTTTGCTGAATTATCTAACAAATTTCGCATTACACACTGGAATAATGCTGGCTCTGCCAGAATTAGCGTATTTTTATTAATCTTTATGTCCCAATTAACGTTATCAAGATTGCAACTTTGTATCTGAGCCATTGCATCGGAAATAACATCCAGCAGTGATATTGATTTTTTGTGCAACTGGTTAAGATGCTCTAGCTTCTGCATCTCCATTAATTGGAAAACAAGGTGAGACAGACGTTTTGTACTCCTTTGAATTGCCGCTCTAGCTTCTATGATCTCAGCGGTTGATGTCGCCTGCGACAGATTTTCGGTGTGGAGCTGTAAAATACTAAGTGGAGTTCTCAGTTCATGAGAGGCATCTGCAATGAATCTTTTTTCCTTGATTACATATTCCTTAAGTTCAGCAAGTAATGTATTTACAGCGTTTTGAAAGGGTTGCAATTCTCGTGGCAGTTCCATATCTAGCGGAGTAAAATTCGCAGGATCGCTGTCAGCCAGTTTTGCAGATAGTGCTCGAATGGGATTAGTTCCCCAATACACAGCAAGCCAAACTAATATAAATATTGGAATTAAAGCAAAACTCAAAGGTACTAACACGTCAAGTGTCACATGAAAACTAAGCTCCCCTCGCACATCTTCGCGTTGAGCCGTAAAAATCCAGACATTAAGGTCTTCTGCAAACAGGCTAAAACCAATCCATTCAAACCCTCCAAACTCTACTACGTGATAACCTGATTCCATTGGCTGTAACGGATGCGTTCCTGCATTGGCAGAGCGCAACAAAAGCTGACCACTTGTATTCCAAACTTGTACAGCTATTTTGTTTTCGTACTTATGACCTTCGGGATGTCGTTCCTGCGCCGAGGTACGTTCTATTCCATCTTCAATAATTCTGGGGATTTCGATAACCGGTTCTTGGTTAATGGCTTCTTTAGGGCCTTCGAGTAACAAATGCCGAACCAGCCGCGCATACTGTGCGAGTTGTGCATCAAACAGCTCGTCCAACTCATGATGGGTACTGTAAAAAGTACTGCCTCCCGTTACAAGCATCAACAGTAAAATGGCTCCATTGATACTGAGAAGCAGCATCCTCCTGATACTTTTAATTTTCATCGTGACTTTTTAACATATAGCCAAACCCTCTAACTGTTTTAATGACATATCTTGCTGTTTTCTTTCTAATGTTGTGAATATGCACTTCCAATGAATTCCCCTCATTATCTCCATCCCAACCACTATTAACCTCTTCCAATTGTTGCTTTGAAAGGATCTTGCCAGGATGAAGCATGAGCTCTTTAAGTAACAAAAATTCACGGGTTGTAAGATGAACCGACTGACTTTGAAAACTACATTCGTGCTTTTGTAAATCTAGGATCAGTTCGTTACTTATCAGCAAATCATGTTTGCGTTGTTGATGACGTCTTAATATTACCCTTAAACGAGCTTCAATCTCTCTCACATCACAGGGTTTCAACACGTAGTCATCCGCCCCCGCATCCAATACATCAACTTTTGTATCCAAATGATCCCAAGCAGTTAAGACTAATATAGGTAGAGACTGATTGGTCGACCTTATTTTCCTTATAACTGGAAGTGAGAGGCCATCAGGCAGCCCGAGATCAAGGATCATGACATCAAATAGGCTATTTTCAGCAGCTTGTAAGGCCTGTTTACCGGAAATACAATGTTCAACTCTATAGTGCAATCGTTCTAACGCAGTCACTAGCCCTTGCGCTAACAATTTATCATCTTCTACTAGCAAAATCCGCATGGCTCTCGACCTCTTTATTCAAAATAGAATAATGACCCAGACCATTGTCGCCAGCACTAGCATGGTAAGAACTGCAGCTGAGCCAACATCTTTCGCTTTGCCACTGAGAACATGATGCTCAGCGCCAATTCTGTCAACAACTGCTTCTATACCCGTATTTAGCAACTCGACTACTAGGACCAACATCAAGCTCAATATTAGCAAAGCCCTTTCTACTGGACTTACTTCTACAATAAAAGCAATTGGAACTAGAAAGCAAAGTGCGACAATTTCTTGCCTAATAGCCGCCTCCGAACGCCAGCTGCTGATAAAGCCTTGTTTTGAATAGTGTGCAGCGCTCAACAAACGACGCCAACCCGTGTGATGATTCTTCATGTATGTACCTCCAAGAGTTCCATCATAATTCTCCAATCTTAAGGGAATCTTAAGTTTTAAAAATTACCCTGAATCCTGATTCAACTACAGGATTACAGTTAATGCGACTCGGAGTTTTCAAGAATTTGGTAGCAGCCTCGGTTTGGGGGCCATATGTACATTTGGTGAGGATGATCTTTATTGGAATGTTAGCGTTGAGTTTTAGTAGACTTGCGTTACTTATCTGGATGTATGACAGGGTGGAGCCTACACAGCTACTCGGTGAAATATTGGTACAAGGCATTAGAGCCGATTTTATCCTAATGTGTTTGCTGGCAGCAGTCCCAGTGCTTGCATCTCTCTTTCTAGCTTACCCACCATTAAAACGCGGCTGGTTCAGATTTACTTACATATGGAGCTTGATTGCTCTAATTTCACTGACTTTCTTAGAGCTGTCGACACCATCTTTTTTAATGCAGTATGATATTCGACCAAACCGTCTATATATTGAATATTTAAAATACCCTAAAGAGGTTTTTCTTACTCTATGGCATGGTTTTCGAGTTCCGTTATTGCTTGGAATATCGCTTACTATTTTGAGCAGTTTTCTCTTTAGACGTCTACTGAAAAAACCTAATGATGAATACCGTTTATGGACTTTTAAGTACCATATTTTAGCCTGGCCACTAGTTGTATTTGTGATTTTTGCCGGAGTTCGCTCTACGACTCAGCATCGACCTGCAAATCCAGCCCTTTTTGCAATTACTGCTGATGCTATGGTTAATTCGCTGGTTATTAACTCAGGTTACTCAGTACTGTATGCTATTTATAGTCTAAAGCACGAGTCCAGAAGTACTGAAGTATATGGCAAGCTATCAGAACCAGAAATGCTCGAGCAAACTCGTAATTGGCCGTGGCTGAAACAGTATTCCTATCTAGATCCTAATTTCCCAACTCTGCACTGGCAGTCTGCACAGATAGAGCGTTCTAAACCTCTAAACATAGTAATTGTGCTGCAAGAAAGCCTTGGTGCAACTTTTGTGCAGTCTCTTGGTGGCGCTCCAGTTACACCTAATTTGGAAAGACTTAAATCAGAGGGGATCTGGTTTAATAATCTGTATTCGACGGGTACGCGTTCGGTACGAGGTATTGAAGCAGTTGTAGCTGGTTTTATGCCTACACCAGCACAAAGTGTAGTAAAGCTTTCAAACAGCCAGCAAGGGTTCGCTACGTTGGGTTCTATTCTGCAGCAGCAAGGATACTACACGCAGTTCATCTATGGGGGAGAAGCACACTTTGACAATATGCGCAGCTTCTTTACCGGCAACGGCATTAGTGATGTTGTCGACATTTCAAAAATCATCGAACCTGCTTTTGTTGGCAGTTGGGGAGCAAGTGATGAGGATTTATTTAACACTGCACATCAACAACTAAGTCAATTACATCAATCTGGCAAACCATTCTTCAGCCTTATCTTTACATCAACGAATCATGAACCATTTGAGTTTCCTGATGGGAGAATAGATCTGTATGAACAGCCTAAACAGACAGCTTATAATGCGGTGAAGTATGCCGACTGGGCCATGGGGAAATTTTTTGAGAAAGCAAAAACCAGCGAATACTGGAACGATACGGTGTTTTTAGTTGTGGCTGATCATGACAACAGAGTCTACGGTCGTAACTTAATCCCTGTTGAGAAATTTCATATTCCTGGATTAATCCTCGGTGGCGTAGTTAAACCAGACACGATAGAGCCAGTAGCTAGCCAAATTGATCTAGCACCTACTTTGTTAAGTCTTGCTGGTGTTTCAGCCTGCCATCCTATGGATGGCAGAGACTTTATTGCAGATCCTACCAGTCCAGGTCGAGCCCTACTTCAGTTTGATAATTTGTTCGCACTAATGCGTGAAAATGAACTCATCATATTACGACCCAACGACAAAGCGATTAGTGCGACATATGACAGAAAATCCCAACACCTTAGTTTGAGCAACAAACCAGTATCAGAGCTTTCTCGCATAAACGCATTGGCACACGTACAGCTGCCTTCCTATTTATATAGAGAGCGAAAGTACCCTGACATTGCAAAATGTGAAAGATCAAATCAATAGCATGCTAAACGGTTCTATTGGCTGTTATGTCACAATAACAGCCAAAACTTACATAGCACTTAAGTTAATCTTAATTCTTAATAGTTATTCTAACGGCATGTTTATATTACGAAGCGTCAGTGCATGCGGCAGTTCAAAAGTAACGAAGTCATAAACCTACTGGTAATACCCACCACTATATTCTTCGCGGTATTTTGCGCACTTTACGGCTATCAGCTCGATTTTGTATTGGCTTCGACCCTTTTTCATTTAGAAGGGGGTCGTTGGAGCTTAACAAATCATTGGTTCTTTAGTGACGTTATGCACAGTGGGACGCGCTTTCTGAACAACATTGTTATAGCAAACGTGCTTGGTTTTTGGCTCTATCAAAAGTTTAGTAGTGAATACACTTATGAGCGAAAAGTGGCACTGACTAAGTTAGTTTTGAGCCTGATATTAAGTTTCGCCATAGTGGCAATTCTCAAACGCGCCTTACCTATGGAATGTCCGTGGGATTTACAATTGTTCGGTGGTGAACAACCGTTTATCGGGTTGTTTGAGAAGCGCCCTTCTGACATTCCTACAACTCAATGCTTTCCAGCAGGGCACGCTAGTGTCGGTTACGCCTGGGTAGCACTCTATTTCTATTATCTGCCGGTATCTCCAAAAAAATCTCGCACAGGATTGATGATTGGGCTTTTTCTAGGACTCTTACTTGGCATCGTACAACAAATACGAGGAGCCCATTTTTTCTCGCATGACCTGACGACGCTCTGGTTGTGCTGGTCAATCAGCTGCGCCGTATTTTGGCTATACCCCAATCGAACCAAACTCCCAACTGATAAGACTCAGGGACACAACTATGCTTGATTATTTTCGTCGATACACACTGCCTATCATCGTACCTGACCTTAGCAAACCTGCGACTAGCTGGCACCCAGTATTATTTGCGCTAGTTGCTGCCGCAAGTATGACATTGATGTTCAACGGACCATTTTACGCGGCCTTACAAACCAACATACCTGGACAAAATGGTCTTCACTTAGTGCTAATACTTGTCGTTTTTTTGCTGAACTTGATGCTTATTTTGTTGTTTGGCCACTCTCGATTGCTAAAACCAGTGGTCTTATTACTATTTATGGTCGGCAGCCTGAGTCTATATTTTAATCAGGCATTCGGAGTGCTGATTACTCAAGAAATGTTACAGAACGCTGTGGAAACAGATCTCGCAGAAGCCAAAGGGTTAATTAGCATCGGATTCTTAATCCATTTAATGCAATGGAATCTATTTCCATTAATGTTGGCCTCGGTTGTTAGAATTCAACGTCTGTCTCGCCGGGCTTATTTTCAGCACTCTATTACTGCTTTGGCTATGGTCTGCATAGTGCTTTTGTCTGTTGGCGTAACGCAGTATGCAGAACTTGCTTCTTTTTTCCGTAATTTCAAAAGTGTTAAACATCTAGCTTTGCCGGTAAGTCCGGTTATCGCCAGCGTCTCGTTAACTATTAAATCTTTAAAAGCGCAGGTTCCGACTGAATTTCATATCCTTGCTACTGACGCAAAGAGAGAATCTACCTTTGGACGCCCAAGGTTGCTTGTGCTTGTTGTAGGAGAAACCGCTCGGGCCGATCATTTTCAACTTAATGGATATCCACGAGCTACCAACCCCTTACTAAGTAAACTCCCTATCGTCAGCTTCAGCCAAGTTTCTTCATGTGGAACAGCAACAGCCCACTCCCTGCCTTGCATGTTTTCTGCTTTGACGCGAGAAAACTATGACGAGTCTAAGGCTAAAAACAGCAGTAATATATTAGATATTCTTCAAGCCACTGGGGTAGATGTGAGTTGGCATGAAAACAACTCTGGCTGCAAAGGAGTGTGCGATAGATTACGTTCTGAATTTTTGTATAAGCAAGAAGACCCTCGGTGCAGCGAAGGTCAATGTTTAGACGAACTGCTGTTGGATGCTTTGGATAGGGAGCTACAGAGTATTGCAGATACCGATAGAATTATTGTACTGCACCAGCTAGGCAGTCACGGACCGGAGTATTTCAGACGCAGCGGCATATCAGACAAAGCATTTAAACCAGAATGCACAGATAAACAACTACAGTTATGTTCTCGCGATAATATTGTCAACGCATACGATAACAGTATCGTTGCGACAGACCGATTACTGGCAAATATAATCAATCGTCTTCTCCAGCAAAAAGATTATGATGCTTCAATGCTTTATATATCAGACCATGGTGAGTCACTTGGTGAAAATGGTGTCTATTTACATGGCTTACCTTACTTTATTGCACCAGATGCTCAAACACATATCCCGATGCTCTGGTGGATGAGCAAAGAATACGAAGGTTCATCCGAGTTGGACACCAAGTGTATTGAAAAAGAGCGCAGTTCGCCACTTAGCCATGATAATTTGTTCCATTCTCTGTTAGGAATATTTTCTGTGAATACAGCACTCTACGAATCAAAACTTGATATCTTCAAAAGCTGCAAGAAAAGAGTGCGATAAGTTAAGTCCAATAGACAAGGAATATGGACAAGTTCACAGCATAACTTTTAGGCTATTCACAGTTATCCATACTAGCGAATAGCCCTAACTGGCATTCAACGTCCGCTATTGGCACAAAGCCGAGATCCGACGAAGTGGTACTTTCCGTGAAAGTTGTGGTGCGATTAATTTGCAACACGTGGTAAGGAGCGGTTGCAATGTGGTGGTAAATTAAGTGCAATTAATCAAGAAAGTGAATCAATGAGTGAACAACTGAACTGTCAAAGCCGCATGGATGCGGCGACAACTCTGTACTTGCCGCAAACAACTATCCCCGTCCTGCTAAACCAATGACGTAAACTCCTATCTCTCCCGACTTGTTGGAACAAGTCGCACTCACAAGGTGCAATTAAACACTGAACAAAAATTCATGGATGAATGGTTACCGCCGAAGGACTCGGCGCAAATAAAAAACGTACATACCATTATACACAGTATGTACGTTTGAAATAAAAGCCGCTGACCTTATATGTAAAGCCCTGTCACTCACCCACACGCGAATAGACACTGTTTTTACTATATACTCCAGTTGAGGCTTTTTTTATTTTTTATTGGCTTTGAACTTAGCCGTTAATCGCCGGCCAGCTGCATCTGACTGACCAGCACTGAACCGGTGTGCACGCCACCACGGCGATCCACGTCGTTACCTACCGCCACGATATTCATAAAAATATCCTTCAGGTTACCGGCAATGGTCACTTCGGCGACCGGGAACTGGATTTCACCATGTTCAACCCAGAAACCACTGGCACCCCGCGAGTAATCACCGGTCACGGTATTCACGCCCTGCCCCATCAGCTCGGTTACCAGCAAGCCTTTACCCATTTGCCGGCACAGGGCCAACAGATCCTCGCTACCATGTTGCACCAGCCAGTTGTGAATACCACCGGCATGGCCGGTACTGGCCATGCCCAGTTTGCGCGCCGAATAACTGGTGGTCAGATAAGTGGTCAATATGCCCTGCTCAATTACCGCCAGATCGCGGGTTTTAACCCCCTCGCTGTCAAAGGGGCTGGAAGCCAGCGCCTGGTTTAAATGCGGTTTCTCCAGAATCGTCAAACCCGGCGCCATAATTTGCTGGCCCACTTTGTCCAGTAAAAAACTGGACTTGCGGTAAATACTGCCGCCACTGATCGCCGATACCAGGTGACCAAACAACGAGCTGGCAATATCGGCGCGGAACAATACCGGTACTTTCTGGGTTGGGACTTTCCGCGGTTGCAGCCTGGCGACAGTTTCCCGTGCCGCTTCACGGCCCACCTGACGCGGGTCCAGCAAATCGGCATAACGACGGGCTACGGTATAGCTGTAGTCGCGCTGCATATCGTCGCCGGCTTCGCCAATTACCACACAACTAAAGCTGTGGCGGGAGCTGGGATAGCCCACCAGCTGGCCATGACTGTTACCATAGACTTTCAGGCCCTGATGGGTTGAAAACGAGGCGCCTT
Source organism: Alishewanella sp. HH-ZS (assembly GCF_001704375.1). Taxonomy (NCBI): domain Bacteria; kingdom Pseudomonadati; phylum Pseudomonadota; class Gammaproteobacteria; order Alteromonadales; family Alteromonadaceae; genus Alishewanella; species Alishewanella sp. HH-ZS. Next base: position 8,873 of record NZ_LZEJ01000045.1, read on the forward strand.
CTGAGTTGGTGATCCGGCTATCTTCGGCAAAGGCCGCTTCTTCTGCCGCCGCACACAGCACTATGGCCTGTTCGGTGCTGATGCTATCCGGGTAATATAGATCCAGTTCCGGCGGGTTAAACTCCAGCCAGCTGGCATCTGCCACGCCGGCATGCGGATCTTCAGAGGTATAGCGGGCAATATCAGCCGCCGCTTCTACTGTGCGTTTTAATGCTTGCGGGCTTAGATCCGCAGTAGAGGCCGAGCCTTTACGCTGCCCGAAATATAAACTGATGCCCAGGCCACCGTCCTGATTAAATTCCACGGTCTCCACCTCACCATGGCGGGTTTCGACACTCAGGCCCCGGGTGCGGCTCATTGAGGCTTCAGCACTGCTGGTCCCCAGTTTTTTCGCATGCGCCAGCACCTGGCTAACGGCTTCTTTTACTTCGGCGATTTCTTGCTGAATAGCGGTTTGCTGCATCTTATTCGAACCTTCTCACGTTATCTGCCTAGCTTACCATAGTCCGCTGAGGGCTGCTGCCCATGTCTGCTGCTTTAGTGATATACTAGTTGTAGACAAGTGATATAGAAGCCACAGCATGACAGATACAGAATTTAAATACGGTGACAGCAAATGGCTGGAACAACCGGAGCATATCAGTAAAAGCCAGGTTAAGCGCGAGATGCACGCGCTGCAGGCCTTGGGTGCAGAGCTGGTGGCATTAAGCCCGGCGGCCCGCGCCAAGCTCCCGCTGGATGAGGAATTAAAAGACGCACTGGAGTTGGCCGATAAGCTGGCGAATAAACGCGAAGCCTTACGCCGGCATATGCAGTTTATTGGCCGTCTGATGCGTGAGCGTGAAGATGAACTGGAGCCGATTGAACAGGCTCTGGCGATTATCCGTAACACCAACCAGGCTGCAACGCGCCAGTTTCATAAGGTCGAAACCTGGCGCGATCGTCTGCTGGCCGAAGCCGATGCTGTAACCGACTTTATTGCCGAATATCCGGACGTTGACGTACAGCAGCTGCGCCAGCTAATCCGCAATAGCAAAAAAGAGCAGGAAAAGCAGCAGCCGCCTAAATCCTACCGCGAGTTGTTTCAACTGATTAAGCCATTGATTATTCAGGACTAGCCTGAATTACCCCAGCGGCAGCTGACTCCTATCCCGCGCCAGCTGCCAGCGGGACCTGTTTTCCGGCCACCTGGTGTTAGCCGCAACACCCTTTGATACATCACCGCACTTTGTCGTTCTGCTGACATAAAAACGGCGCTAATTTTGTATTCGCTTATAAATCGTCTACTTTTATAACAGACACTTAGAATAATGTTCTGTTATCAGGAAACCTTTTATGGCCACCAAAAGACCTAGCACGACGCCTACCGTAGAACCCCTCGAAGATGAAATTATTGCGGTGCGCCCCGCAGTCAGTAACAAACCGGTCCGTGTTGGTAATGAACGCTATATGTACTTTACTGAGCGGGATCTGAACCGCATTTTGAGTAACCTCGATGGTTTACGCCAAACGGTTTTTCCCGGCAGTACCGCAGAGCATGAGCTTAATGCGCAAAAGCAACCGCACTTTCCATCAGTTTGCTTAATTGGTCTGGGCCGTTGTGGCTCTAATATCGCGTTGGATGTCGCTTCCCTGGTTTACAACGCGCGCAATTTCTATCTGCACGAATTTAACAGCCAGGAAAAACAAACCCGCGAGCAGGAACTGCGGCCGATGCGCTGGATCAAGCGCAGCCTGCATTTTAAAAACTCCAATATTTTGAAACCGGTATTTTTGATTGAGCCTTTGGTGATGCTGGGGGATCTGGATAAAGATATTGAAGGGCGGATCCGTTTTTCCAACCGCGCCGAAACCAGTGGCTTTTTACGCGATTACACCAAGATGAAAATTATGGATCTGTCTGAGGTGCATGCCGGTGGCGCCGGTAATGCGCCGATCCTCGGTCAGTATCTGGCTAAGATTATCCTGAACAAAGATACCCAGCGTTTTTCCAATGCCGACTGGAAATTTATTCACTCTTACCTGATCGACTCCTGCGGCATTAAGGCCAACCAATCGCGGCTGTACTTTTATATTTTCAGCGCCGGCGGTGGTACCGGTTCGGGTATGGCATCAGAATTTGGTCTGGCCCAGCAATATGCCTATATGAGTAAAACCTTCGACACCCGCTCCCTGCCGGAAAACGAAGAGAATCGCGGCCACTCCTTTGTATTTGAACCGATCTTTACCAGCGGCATCTGTATTCTGCCGAATATCTCCGATCATGGTGTCGAAATGTCCGAAGCCCTGCATATCAATGCCGGGCGCTTGCTGTGTAAATATCTGGCGGAAGAATGGGACTTTTCCTACAACTTTGATCAGGACGAAAAGAGCGACGCCAGTGCCATGCACCGCATCCGGCCATGGAATGCTATGATGCTGATTTCAAATGACATTATGCGCTATGCTGAAGAAACAGATGACGGCGACATCCAGCATATTGATGTCAGTACTATGGAGAAGTACGCCAACCAATATATCTCGCAGCAAATCTTTAATATTCTGACGGCGCAGGCGGTCACCACGGACTATGATGAAAACTATTTCCGCCGCGCCGGTATTGATATTGGCGAAACCATCCGGCTGGATGCCAATGACCTCTTTATGAGTCTGGCCGGGCCGGTGGCAGTGGCCTATGCGGAGTCGGTGATGCCGGGTGATCTCAGCGCCACCGAAAAACTGAAGCTGTTTGAGAAGCAAGCCACCCCGGGCCTGGATATTGATGACTTATTCTTCCGCTCTATTGATCTGCCGCATTTTAATAAGATCACCCAGGCCATTGAAGGGATCAGCCTGCTGCCGATCGAATCAACCCGCTATCGTGAAATCCTGGCCAAATATAAGGCTAACGGCTATAACGCCAGCGATATTAAAGATCTGCACTTTTTTAATAACTGCTCCTCGGTAGTGTCCATTGTGTCCCTACCCAAGGATTACAAACTGTCCTATATGGATTTAAACAAACTAAAGTCTCATCTGAACAGTTTGTTCCCGAATACCACGCTAAAACGCTATGCGCTGGTTATTGGTGCCTCAGCCAATATCTCGCTAACCACGCTGATTGTGAAGAGCCCCTGCTTAAGTGATGATTTTTTAACTCTGATTGCCGCCTATATCAAACGCTGCTTCGCGGTAGATAACTATCGCTTCGATGAAAAGCTCGATGAAGCCATGCTCGACTTTATCCGCAGTGAGCAGTTTGATGAAGGTCTGCTTGATAGCATGCTGCACGAGTTTGAAAACCCGGCCAAGATCCTGGATACCAACTGGTATGCGATTAAACCGATGTATGAGAAAAAGTACCGTGAGCTGATTAATAACAAAGACAAGTTTGTTTCAATTAACGATATCCGCTTATCGCGCGACAGCGTAAAGAAAGCCATTAAATACCTGCGGGAGATCTACCGGCATAAGATCAGTAAAACCCGGGTTATTTCACTGTATCAGCAAAGCAGCAAAGCCGACTAAACTGCAGCATCCACTGTCAGAAAACCGAAAGGCCGCTAAGCGGCCTTTCTTACTTGCGATCCCTCACCCTGCCGTGCCGGACTTTAGCGCTGGCAAGGCTGAAGAAGCTTAGCAAACTTTGGTTAACCAGCCGTGCGTATCGGCAGCCTTGCCCCACTGAATATCGTTCAGCGCCTGACGTAAACTGGCGGTGGTGGTACCGGCTACGCCACCACCTACTGCATATTCCCGGCCGTTATGAATTAAGGTGCCTACCGGTGTTAATACTGCCGCCGTGCCGGATAAGGCCGCTTCGGCGCCCGGCTTCACGGCACGCTCTAACAGCTCATCTACCGTCAGTTCGCGCTCAGAGACCTTCATACCCCGATCACGCGCCAGCGTCAGGATCGAATCGCGGGTGACGCCGTGCAGGAAACTGGCATCCAGCGCCTTGGTAATAATTTCGTTGCCATCGATCAGCAGGAAGTTGGCCGCACCGGTTTCCTGCACGTCGCCATTCGGGCAGAACAGCACCTGATCGGCCTGTACTGCAGCGCGCGCCTTCATAATCGGCTGCAGCGCACTGGCGTAGTTACCGCCACTCTTCACCATCCCCATATGGGGCGCGCAACGGGCATTGTCTTCCAGCAATAAGCGCAGTGGCTTAGCGCCACCGGCAAAGTAGTCGCCAACCGGCGATAACAGTACATACAGCAGCGAACTCAGGCTGGGCGCCGCTGCCTTGCCAATAGAGGCTTCGGTACCGATATGGGTTGGCCGGATATACATAGAGCCAGGTGGATTAGGTACGTCAGCGGCATAGCGTTTAACAATATCCAGGATCATCTGCCGCAGCATAGCAGCATCAACCTTTGGCAGCGCCAGCAGTTCACTGCTTTGCTGCAAGCGGGCGACGTTTTTGTCCATCCGGAAAATATGGATGCTGCCATCGCTATGGCGAAAGGCTTTCAAGCCTTCAAAACAGGTACTGGCATAATGCAGCACATGGGCACCGGGGTGCAGGCTGATACTGTTTACCGGCACCAGTGCCGGCTCACTCCACTGATTATTACTATATTCCGCTAACATCATTTCAGCGGTAAACACGGTTCCGAATGCTGCCATTTTGATTTCCTGCTGTAGAGTAACAGGCTGGTTGCGCACCAGCCCTTGATCTTATTGTAAGTTAACTTAGCGACGTTACTGGGTCCCACCCACCGTCATGGCATCCAGCTTCAGGGTAGGCTGCCCCACGCCAACCGGCACGCTCTGGCCCTGCTTGCCACAGACGCCAACACCGCTGTCGAGTTTCATATCATTGCCGACCATCGACACCTGCTGCATTGCCTCAGGGCCATTGCCAATTAAGGTAGCCCCTTTGATCGGCGCCGTGATCTTGCCGTCTTCAATCAGATAGGCTTCAGAAGCCGAGAACACAAACTTACCGGAGGTAATATCGACCTGGCCGCCACCAAAGTTCGGCGCATAGATGCCTTTTTTAACACTGGCGATAATCTCTTCCGGCGCATAGTCACCGGCCAGCATATAGGTATTGGTCATCCGCGGCATCGGCAGATGCGCAAAGGACTCACGGCGGCCATTACCGGTAGGGGCTACCCCCATCAGCATCGCATTATGCTTATCCTGAATGTAACCTTTGAGTACCCCTTTTTCGATCAGCACATTGTAGGCGCTGGGGGTGCCCTCATCATCAATATTTAAGGAGCCGCGCCGGCCACTCAGGGTGCCATCGTCGACGATAGTACAGTGTTTCGACGCCACCTGCTGACCAATCCGACCACTAAAGGTAGACGAGCCTTTGCGGTTAAAGTCGCCTTCCAACCCGTGTCCGACGGCTTCATGCAGTAATACGCCTGGCCAACCGGCTCCCAGCACAACCGGCATGGTACCGGCCGGCGCGTCGATAGCGGTCAGATTCACCTGCGCCATCCGCACCGCATCACGCGCATAGTGCTGCCAGCGTGGCTGACCATCAACATCGGCACTGAAGTACTGATAATTGGTGCGGGCGCCGCCACCGGCACTACCGCGCTCACGCCGGCCGTCTTGTACCAGTAACACTGAGCAATTTAAGCGTACCAAAGGCCGGATATCGGTAGCGAAGGTGCCATCACTGGCCGCTACCAGCACTTCTTCGTACACGCCGGTTAAGCTGACCATTACTTGCTCTGCCCGGCTGTCCAGGCTGCGGATATAGGCTTCAATCTGATGCAACAGCGCAACCTTTTCCGTATTAGTCAGGCTTTGTAATGGCTCACAGGGCAGATAGATCTTGCTGTTACCACTTTTACTAAAGGTTTTTACACTGCCCTGCTGGCCCTGTGCCGCTATGCCACGGGCTGCGCCGGCTGCCTGCATCAAGGCATCGCGGTTAATGCTATCGGCGTAGGCAAAACCGGTTTTTTCACCGCTGATTGCCCGTACCCCAACGCCACGCTCAATATTAAAGGAGCCGTCTTTAACCAGGCCATCTTCCAGCACCCAGGATTCATGCACGCTGGACTGAAAATATAAATCGGCATAGTCGAGCTGATGCGCAAACAAAAAGCCCAACGTCTGCTCCAGATCGCGGGCGCTTAGCTCAGAGGCTTGGATCAGGTTTTGTTCTACTGCATTCATGGTTTCAGCTTACTGTTAAAACGGTTATGAAGTTTTACCGGCATTTTCTGCGCCAGTTGCTGACAGTCGGTTAAATCGACCTCAACACTGATCACACCGACCTCGCTGCCGGCATCGGCCAACACCTGACCCCAGGGGTCGATAATCAGGCTATGGCCATAGGTTTCCCGGCCATTGGCATGCACACCGGTTTGACCGGGAGCAATGACAAAACATTGGTTCTCAATGGCTCTGGCCCGCAGCAAGGTATGCCAGTGTGCAGCGCCGGTCGGCCGGGTAAAGGCCGAGGGTACCGCCAGCACATTCATCCCCAGCGCCGCCAGTTGCTGCGCCAGACCGGCAAAGCGCACATCATAGCATATCGTCATGCCGAGTTTCAGGCTACCCTGCTGACTTAAGGTGACTTTATTCCCCGGCATGGTGCTGGCGGATTCGCGATAACTACCGGTACTGTCGGCAACCGCCACATCAAACAGATGTAATTTCTGATAATCGGCCAGTAAGCGGCCATCCGGCCCGAATAACAGGCTACTGGCATAAAAGCGCTGCGGATCCGGACTAGAAGTGGGCATGCTACCAGCCAACAGATACAGTTGATGCGCCTTGGCCAGTGCCGCAGCTTGCTGTTGCAGGAGCCCTTCACCCAAAGGTGCCTGAAACTGCCGTTGCAGCTGTTCGCCCCCACCAAATACCGCAAAGCACTCAGGCAGTACCACCAGATGTTGTTGCGCTTTAGGCAAGGTCGCGAGTAACGCGGCAACCTGAGCAAAATTGCTGGCAGGATCGGGCTGGCTGTTTAACTGCAGCGCGGATAAGCGCCAGCGGCTGTCGTTAGGCTCAGAGTAAGGGCTGGCGGCTATCATCTTGACGATTCTCAGGTTGGGCTATCCGCACCGGCACCGGAACTTCCGTACTATGGCGGTTGACTTCGGTCACCACCGGCTTGTCAAAGCTACCGGTCACGGTAAAGTTAATACGGGAGATCACTTCAGCCGACTGAAACACTTCATCCAGTGCCAGCGCCGCCAGTCCGGTGGCCGGATTGACCATCCAGGCAATAATCACCGGCAAACTGGAGGTGACTTTCGGCGAGAACGACACCTGATAATCTATCTGCCGCTTAACCAGATCGGCGTAGCCCTGCAGCTGCATATTGCCCGGCACACCATCGATCAGAAAATCACTGGTTTGTGCCACCCCCTGGTCCAGACTCAGGTTGCCGGTCATCCGGTTATAGAAAAAGCCTTTGGCGAACACATCGCGAAAATCCAGCCGCAGTTTACGCAGTAGCGAGTTTAAGCTAAAAATTGAGAATAAGCGGGCGCCCTGATCACTGACCTCGGTTAGCGAACCTTCGCCGAGGGCAAATTTCACCTGCCCCTGTAAGCTTTTTAACCGGAACTGCTGTGGAGCCCCCTGCCAGCCAAGCTGAAACTCCAGCTCACTGCGGCTGCCGCTGATGGCAGTAGTCAGCTCATACTCGGTGAGTAAGGCGCCAAGATTCGGGCTGCTGAAATTACCGCTAAACTGACTGCGTCCCAGGTCTGCATCGGGTTGCCAGTCGCCCTGTAACACAAAGCGATTGCCTTTATAATCTGAGATCAGTTCGGTTAACTGCCAGTTCTGGCCAGTGCCAGCGGCCTGAAGCGCCACCTTACCAAAACGATAAGGTCCGACCGAGCAGTCATTACAACTCAGTCGCAGCGGGACCATCTCCGTCAACCAGGACTGGGCAGCCAGCTCGGCTTCGGGCTCGGCCATAGCCACCGCAGTTTCCTGTGTTGTCGCAGCTTTATCCGCTAAAGGTAAATGCAGGTAGTCGAGCTGTACCTGGATGCCGTCTGTCTGCCAGGCATGAGAAAATTGCCAGCGGCTGGCCAGTTCAGCCCCATTTAACTGCAACTGCCAACCTTTGCTGTCGTTGGTTAAGTCAAATACTGTATTAGTCAGCGCCAGTTGCTGTGGTAATTGCACTGTTTCAATCCGCCCCCGCACCCGCTGCAATGGCGGCAGTAGCGAGGACTCGCTGCGGCTGCTTAGCATAGGTTGCAACAATTCAAACCAGGGCACCAATTCTGCCTGTGCCAGTTTGACTTCAATACTAAAGTCCGGCTGACTTAAATTGGCTTTACTATCCCCTAAGACAAGCTGCGCCCGTTCGAAGCGACCGGTCTGATGGCTAAGTTGCGCCTGAAAATCCAATAACTGCGGGTAATTGAGCGCCAGATAACTTTGTTCAGCATTACCATTGGCCAGTAGATAGAGTTTTCCAGCCTGCCCCAATGGTTTTTGATAGGGTACCGGCAAGGCTAAGGCCATCAGACCAAGATCGGCCTCCAGTGAGGCCTGATAACTAAATCCCTGCTCAGGCAGTAACAAGGCCAATTGCAGCTGCCAATCAGCGGCCCCACGCAACAGTTCGCGTTGCTCTAATGCTAACAGCGTATTTAAACTTGCCGCCGACGCCTGACCTTGCCAGTTCATCGCCAGCTGATAACCATCGGCTGCCATCGCGCCGTTAAAACTGGCCTGCACCGGTAGGCCCAGATAATCAAACGTCAGCCCTTCTCCCCGCAACTGCTCATTTCGGAAATGCACCCGACCATTTAACGCATTTAACTGCATGGCAGGCGCTTGTATATTCGCCTGCACCGCCAATAGTTCGGCGACGCCACTGGCCACCACGCTGGGCTCCGTCAGGCTAATTTCCAACAAGAGTTCACCGCGCACCGGGCCGGCCAACCCTAAATGCTGCAGGGTCTTACCAAGGCTGTCACGCAACGACGATTCCAGCATTAATTCGGTTAAAGCGCTGCTATCCAGTTCCGTATCAAGCCGGATATCGAGTTGTTTCGCCTGCCGCAGATCCGGGATATGTGCCGTCACCGGATCGGTAAGCGGCAGTAAGCCGAGGTAACCTTGCTGGCCCTCGATTAGCATAGCGGCGTTATCGAACCAGAGTTCAGCCTGCAGTTCGGTTAGCGCCGGCCAGTTTTCCGCAAAACGGAAGGTACTGTCTCTAATACCGGCATAAACCTGGAAATGCCCATCAGCAGCACTAAAAGGATAGTCGGCAAAGGCGCCATGCCAGAGCACTGTGGCCTGCTGCACCTGCCCAGCCTCAATAGCACTGCTTAGATAATCGCGGGTGCGCGCCGGCATATAGCGCTGCGGATAGTATTGCTGAGCCTTAGCCGCATCCAGACCCGTTAATTGTGCCAGCAGTGACAGCTCTGGTTGCTCGGCCAGCAGCAAGCTGGCCTGGGCAGCAATTTGGAAATCTGCCATCTGCAGCTGCAGCATAGGGACCTGTATGCGCCAGCCTGAGGTGGTCTGCCGGGCCAGCAATTGCAGCTGTAATTGGTCGTAGTCCCAATTGTCATTAAACAAACCGTCCCAGCTCAATTGTTGCTGCTCACCGCTAATCCCGACCCAGATTTGTTCTGCGGTCGCTGCCAGCCGGACATCTAACGCCTGCACCCCGGGAATATCGGCCACAGCGCGGCTACTCAGCTGTTCAATCTGGCCTGTCAGTTGCCATTGCTCGCGGTTAAAGCGGCTTTGCAATTTACGCAAGTAGCCCGTTGGCTGATGCGCCAGGATGGCCTGTAATAGCTGATGGTCCTCTGCCAATAACTGGGCGAGAGGTTCCAGTGCCGCTAACGGAAAATCTTGCAGCGTAGCCAGATAGTCCGCACCATCACGGCTTAACTGCAGTTGTAAGCCAGGCCAGCTATCATCCAGATCTGCCAGTGTCAGTGCCGTTGATAACAATTGCCAGCCGCCGTCGACTGGTGTCCAGAGCAACTGCCCGGGTCCCAGCCTGACACTATGCTGCTGTCCGGCTCTCTGCCAATGCAGACTGTTATCTGCCAATTCCAGTTGCAGTCGGCTAAACTGGCCGGCACTGATATCAGCCCAGGCCCGAAAGTTAACGGCCGCTTTTTGCAGGCGGCTACTCTGCGGAATATATTGAGCAAACCAGGGCAGCACATCCAGATCAGCGCTTTCGAGGTAAAGCTGGCCCTGCGCCTGCTGCAGCTCTGCTCCCTGAAAGTCGAGGATAAAGTTGATGGTATTCGACGTGACCCCTACTATCGCGAGTTCACCGCGGCCCTGATGCCGATCACCAGCATTACGCCAGTCCAGATGCCGGATTTGCAGGATCTGCGCGGGATGTTCGCTACTTACCAGCACCAATTCGCTGTCAGATAATGAGAATGCCTTGAGCTGCCTGAAAAATAGCTGCTCCAACGCCGGCAATGTCAGGTCAGGCCCGGAGCCGGCATTAGGTAACGCAAACAGCTTATCCGCATCCAGCTCATAACGGGCACCGGTAAGCTCGAAACGTTCCGCCGATAACTTAAGACTGAGTAAGGTTTTCCAAAAATCCAGCTGAATCGAGGTTTGCTTAATACTGAGTGGCTTAGCCTCAGCGTGTTGGATCCTAAGCTCCTGCAACAGTAACGCCGGCCCGGTGCCACGCCAACCGGCCGACAGCTGGCCGATCGAGACCGTAGCACCCAGTTGCTGACTGAGTACCTGCTCGACCTGTTGTTTGTAGCTGTCGGCATAGGGTAGCGTTAAACGCAACACCGATACCACTGTTGCCAGTAATACTAGGCAGAGCGCCAGTACCACCCACAGCTTATGCAAACAGTAGAAGCACAGCGGTTTAATTTGCACTACATCATTACCACGTCGAACTGCTCCTGGGTGTACATAGGTTCAGTTTGAATACTAATTTGTTTACCAATAAATACCTGTAACTCTGCCAGACTGTGAAACTCATCGGTAGTCAGCGCATCTCTGACGATCGGCGACACATAGACCACAAATTTATCTGCTGAGTAAGCCCGGTTAACCCGTACAATTTCGCGTAAAATTTCAAAACAGACGGTTTCTACGGTTTTTAACGAACCACGGCCCTTACATACTGGACACTCAGAACAGAGAATATGTTCCAGACTTTCGCGGGTTCTTTTACGGGTCATCTCCACCAGCCCCAGCGCGGAGAAGCCATGGATATTGGTTTTCGCCCTGTCCCTGGCGAGTGCCAGCTCCAGGCTATGAAACACCCTGCGCTTGTGCTCCTCGTTCTGCATATCGATAAAATCGATAATAATAATCCCGCCGAGGTTGCGCAGCCTTAGCTGCCGCGCGATGGCCTGAGTAGCCTCGGTATTGGTATTGAAGATGGTCTCGTCCAGATTACGGTGGCCGACAAAGGCTCCGGTATTAACGTCGATGGTAGTCATCGCCTCGGTCTGATCAATCATCAGATAGCCACCGCTTTTCAGCGGCACCTTGCGCTCCAGTGCGCGCTGAATTTCATTCTCGACGTCAAACAAATCAAAAATCGGCCGCTCTCCGGGATAGTATTCCAGCAGCGGAATAATTTGCGGCATAAACTCTTCGCAAAAGGCCGTCAGTTGCTGAAAGGTAAGTTTTGAATCAACCCGCACCCGCTCCAGCTCAGTACCCACAAAGTCACGCAGAATACGATAGCTCAGGCTAAGATCTTCATAGACAACGCCTTCTTTGCGGGTGTTTTTCTTGCGCTTTAATACTTTGCTCCAGAGCTTTTTCAGGAATTTGGCATCCTGGATCAGTTCGTCTTCAGCGGCCCCTTCCGCGGCCGTGCGTACGATAAAGCCGCCGGTATCATCAACACACTTGCCAACGATCTCTTTCAGGCGCTGCCGCTCCGACTCAGACTCCAATCGCTGCGATACGCCGACATGGGCACTGTCGGGCATAAATACCAGATGACGTGACGGCAAGGTAATGTCGGTGGTTAGGCGTGCGCCCTTGGTCCCCAGCGGATCCTTCACCACCTGTACCAGCAAATACTGTCCTTCCCGCACCAGTACCCGGATATCCTTACTGACCGCCGGTTTGGCATCCAGTTCGCCCACTTCATTGTGCTGGACGATATCTGAGGCATGCAGGAAGGCCGCTTTATCCAGCCCGATATCGACAAAGGCAGCCTGCATTCCAGGTAATACCCGGCTAACTTTACCGACATAAATATTGCCTACTAAGCCACGCCGGGCTTGCCGCTCGATATGCAGCTCCTGCAGTACCCCGTTCTCAATTAACGCAACCCGTGTTTCAGTTGGGGTGACGTTAATTAATAACTCTGCACTCATGCTGACCTCCGCAATTGTTGTATCAGGCGCTCAGTTTCACAAAGTGGCAATCCAACAACACCGGTGTAACTGCCATGGATTTTCTCGACAAAGCGCGCGGCCAGTCCCTGAATACCATAACCACCGGCTTTATCTGCCGGTTCACCGCTCTGCCAGTAAGCCTCCAGCTCAGTATCGCTAAGCGGTCTTAACCAGACTTCGGTACTACTCAGTGCCTGTAATTGTTGCCCGGCACTGACAATGGCCACAGCGGTAAGTACCTGATGGCTGCGGCCACTCAGTTGCCGCAGCATTTGCATAAAGTGGTCTTTAGATTCAGGCTTGCCCAGAATTTGCTTATCTAAGATCACGCTGGTATCAGCACCCAAGACCGGTAACTGCCAGTTCAGTTTATTGGCACCCGCCTGGGCCTTTTGCAGTGCCAGCCGGCTGACGTAACTTGCCGGCTCCTCGCCCGTTAACACTGATTCATCAATCTCAGCACTGACCAGAGTGAAGTTGACAGGCAGTTGCGCCAACAATTCGCGGCGTCTGGGTGAAGCAGAGGCTAGAGCAATATCGGGATACATTATTGGATCTTCAGTTGACGACGGTAGCGACGTAACAGCCAGAATAACCAGGGCCAGGCTAGCATACCGGTTAACACGGGCCACAGGTAACCGGGCCGGAAATTTACCCCGGTCAGGAAATGACTTAACCAGAATAACAGTAGCTGATACAGCGCCAGAAACATCGCGACCAGCAGTGCTTGCTGTAGCATCGAAAAGTTACGGATTTTCAGGTAATTTGCCGCGACGATAAAGCTGACAACCGAAAACGCCAGCGCATTAACGCCGAGTACGGTGCCGACCAGAATGTCTGTTAAAAAACCGACTACAAAGGCGGTGCCAATACTGACTCTGCGCGGTAAGGCCAGGGTCCAATAAATGATCACTAATAAGGCCCAATCCGGGCGGAATAACGTCATCTGATAAGGCAGCGGAATAATGGTCAGCAACAGCGCAGCCAGTAAACTCAAATAGATAAATCCTAAACCTTGTGCCGGACGCATCAGGGTTGCTCCTCCGCTTGTCGCACTGCCTCAACCTGAGATCCCGGAGTCAGAATCAACACGTGCTTAATCCGATCCAACTTGGCGTAAGGCCGCGCCTGCACACTGATAAATGGTTGACTATCATCACGACTAACACTGACCACTTCGGCAACCGGATAACCTTCCGGGAAACGGCCATCCAGGCCCGAGGTTAGTAAACGATCACCTTCGCGGATATCGGTACTTAGCGGTAAATGAATCAACCGCAGCTGATCCCACTGCCCGATACCCTCAGCAATAGTGCGGATCCCGGTGCGCTCTGCTCGTAGCGAGATAGCATGAGTGTTATCCGAAATCAGGATGGCGCGGCTGCTGGTTGGGGTAACGCTGATAATCTGCCCGACTACGCCTTTATCATCAATCAGCGGATAGTGGACGGCAACACCGTCATTACTGCCCTTATTCAGTACCACCTGGTGCGAAAACGGATGACTGTAAACGGCCAGCACCTCAGCAATCAAACGCTGGCCTTCCACCACTGGCGCCGAACCAAGTAACGCCCGTAGCTTATTATTTTCCAGCTGCAGAAAATTCAATAACTGCAGCTGAGCGTCCAGTTGCAACAACCGCGCTTTTAATGCGGCATTTTCCTGCAGTAATTGTTGCTGTGACATCAGTTGCTCTGAGGCACTGGTGATCACACTTTCCGGTAAACTGGCGGCGTAAAAAAGTGGGCTGACCGCTGAGGTCAGATAACTGCGAACTTGGGTGGCACTATCCGTGTAACGGTCAACAAACATCAGCCCGATACTGCAGGCTACCGCTAAAACTAAACGCAGCCCGAGTGCCGGGCCGCGTGCAAAAAAGTCATTCATGTAAGTCTCAGAAAGTGAGAAACCTCTTTACTCGTAGCTGAACACATCACCACCGTGCATGTCGATCATTTCCAGTGCCTTACCACCACCGCGGGCCACACAGGTTAAAGGATCATCAGCAACCACCACCGGAATGCCGGTTTCTTCCATTAACAAGCGGTCTAAATCACGTAGCAGTGCACCACCACCGGTTAATACCATACCACGCTCAGAAATATCTGATGCCAGCTCAGGCGGTGATTGCTCCAGCGCCACCATAACTGCACTGACGATACCCGCCAGCGGCTCTTGCAACGCTTCCAGGATCTCGTTGCTGGTCATCGTAAAGCTGCGTGGCACCCCTTCCGCCAGGTTACGGCCACGAACTTCAATCTCCAACACATCATCACTTGGGTAGGCAGAGCCAATTTCTGTTTTAATGCGCTCAGCAGTGGCTTCACCGATCAAGATGCCGTAGTTGCGACGGATATAGTTAACAATAGCATCATCAAACTTATCGCCACCAATCCGCACTGAGGAGGAATACACCACACCGTTTAACGAGATAATGGCAACTTCAGTGGTACCACCACCGATATCCACCACCATAGAGCCTGTTGCTTCCGATACTGGCAAGCCGGCACCGATAGCGGCGGCCATTGGCTCATCAATCAGATACACTTCGCGGGCACCTGCCCCCTGGGCTGATTCACGGATTGCACGGCGCTCTACCTGAGTAGAACCACAAGGTACACAGACCAGCACCCGTGGGCTTGGCCGTAAGAAACTGTTACTGTGCGCCTGACGGATAAAATGTTGTAACATTTTTTCGGTAACGTAGAAGTCAGCGATAACACCGTCTTTCATCGGCCGGATCGCTTTGATATTGCCAGGAGTACGACCCAGCATCCGCTTAGCGGCATGGCCAACGGCAGCGACACTTTTCGGCCCACCCGCTCTTTCCTGACGGATTGCGACAACAGAAGGTTCGTTTAATACGATCCCCTGGTCTTTAACGTAAATCAGTGTATTAGCTGTACCAAGGTCGATGGACAGATCGTTGGAAAAAATACCGCGCAATTTATTAAACATGGGGAAGGTGGATCCTTTTAACGACATCCGGCTACACCGGCCTGAGCGCTGGCAGCAGGAAAAATTTTATACGAAATTATGGCTATTCTAAGTAAGTCTCCGCCAAGAAAATAGCTTTTTGTCAGTTTTTTACCAAATATACGCAAACAACTGCAAGATGCGGGTTATACAGCTTGCCTCGATGTAAAAACCTTCAGGTTGCAAACTGACAGCCCGCATCATACCGGCCGCCGCTATCTCATTTTTTTCCGCTCACCGCTGTTGTAGATCGTTATAATAACGTCGGCTTTCCTCTGAGCAATCTTGAATGGCGTCCTTACCGACAGCGACTTATCATTGGCAACGCCTGCCTATTCCAATGGGGCAGGATAACACACCTCAACTCTGGATCTGTACCTTGCAGGCACCAGTTGCAGAAGTTGCCGGGAATAAGTGGCTGAAGCTACACTCCGCCATCCAACAACGCAAACCCGGACAAGGCATGCTCAGCTTCGGTGGTGCCTTCTCCAACCATCTTGTCGCTTTGGCAGCTGCCGGCCAGCACTACCACTTTCCGACTATAGGACTGGTCAGAACCGAGCAACTCGACACGCATAATCCAACTTTAAGGCGCTGTCGGGAACTCGGCATGCAGCTGATTGCCCTCGACCGGATAAGCTATAGACAACAGCAACAACCAGAGTTCCTTGCCCGGCTAAAAATAACCTATCCGGAATATTTGATTCTGCCAGAAGGTGGCAGTGACCTTGCCGGGGCGGAAGGTGTGGCGCAGTTACCGCTATTACAAACACCCGCCGGCGACGCCGATCTGTTGTGCTGTGCTACCGCCAGTGGCGGCACCCTGGCAGGTTTAATCCAGCGTTACCCTAATGTGCACTGCTTAGGTTTGCCGGTGGTCAAAGACGCGTCTTTAGCAGATCGTATTAAGCAGTGTTTACCGCCGACATCGTCTTATCAGAATTGGCAACTGGCCGAGGCAAATTCGGCCTATGGCAAAGTAAGTGCTGAGCTGGTGGCATTCTGCTGTCAGCTAAAGCAACACTATCAGCTTAGTACTGAACCTATCTATACCGGTAAAGCACTGCAGCTGTTGTGCCAACTGCTGCAAACGGGTTCTTTAAGCGGCGTAAAGCGTATTGCTTTTTTCCATACCGGTGGCTTGCAGGGTTTGCACGGACTTTACTACCGGCGCTTACTCACTGAAGCACAGTACCGGCTGTTGTTAAGCTGAACGCAGTGATTGATATTGTTGCGATGGTTCGCTGTGATAAGTCTTTGGTGGCGTTTGGCTTAATCTTTTCTATCGCTATCGCAGAATGACTCCGGTACGACGGGCGTACCGGAGTCTGGGTATCGTGTACTCGTTTAGTTTGGCTCTTCGTGCAGGGGGCGTTTAGTCACAGTGCGGTGTGTCATTGATGGCACGGATATCGCTCGCTGTGATAAGTCTGTTTTGTCTTCTCGCTTTATCTCTTCTATTACTATCGCAGAATGACTCCGGTACGGCGGGCGTACCGGAGTCTGGGTGTGGTGTACTCGTTTAGTTTGGCGCTTCGTGCAAGGGGCTGCGTAGTCACAGTACGGCATACCATTGATAGCGTGGTTATGGCTCGCTGTTATTGGTCTGGTTTATTGTCTCGCTTGCGTGTCTTTATCACTATCGCAGAATGACTCCGGTACGGCGGGCGTACCGGAGTCTGAGTATCGTGTCATCTTCTAGTTTGGCGCTTCGTACAGAAGCTGTGTAATCGAAGTGCGATGTAGCATGGCGACAACTTCGTCAGGAACGAAGTTGGACTGCCGCAGGCAGGCCCGAAGGGCGAAACACAGGGATGTGTTTCGCAATGCCACCGCTGTGGCTGGCATGGGAGAGCAGTACCCCCGCGTAGCGGATAAAGCAAAAAGCCCACTCGACTGAGTGGGCTCTTTGGCTT
>NZ_LZEJ01000046.1:0-17555 GCF_001704375.1 Alishewanella sp. HH-ZS
CGACTCTTTTTTTACCTCACTTCGTTTTTCGGGGCTTTCATCAGCACCCTGAAGCGAGGCGGCCATTTTAGTGATTTAAACTCTGCTGTCAAGCGTCTTTTTCAAGATTTTTGAGCGCTTCGTTTTCTCACCCGGTTTGCCAGCTAAACTGGTTTAGCGCAGCACCCGGCTACGCGCCCCGCATGGCATGGCGCGCATTATAGCGCGTTTTAACAAGGCTGCAAGCAGAGTTTATAGAAAACTTAGGGTTTTTAGATCGTTCGCAGAAAAATGCAGCAAAGCGGCTATTTTTAGACCTTTTTAATCGCCAACAAAGCTTTCAGACGCCTTTTACCGTAAGCAAAAGCTTTGTTAAAGATATGATGACTTACTGGTATATAGTGGCGCTCCGTTGGCGAAAGCCAGGGAATGTCTTCTACATCCGGATCGTTAATATAGACAAAGTCAGCGTCAACCGCACAAATCACTATCCAGTGCGGCGCTTTCGAACGGTCAAACTGCCAGGTACTGATTAGCGCCAATAAAATATAACCATCCTTTAGCAGCTTGCTTATTAAAGATAGATCCGGTTCGGTTAGTACCAAAGGTAAGCCTAGTTGCGTAACTTTGGCTTGGTCAGCCTGATAGACCCGCTGCATCACCGACTTTTTTTCAGGACTACGCACCGAATCCAAAAATAAGGGACCATCCTGATTCAGATAAATTTGCACTATAAAGCCGCGCTTTGCCGCAGCTAACGCCAAGCCTCTAGGACCACAACCTCCATGACCAGACGTCATAAATATCGTTGTTGCTTCCCGCCATAGTTCAATTTCCAGATGTTCGGGGCTGAATTCCCCGGGTTGAAAATAGTTAAATGCCATTAGCAGACAGGCAGGGCCGCAAGTAAATGGAGTGGTTTGCGCAATATAAGGCACCAGTTTGGTATAGGACGCGGCCTGATAATGATGAATTTGCTTTTGCAGGCACAACGCATCACTATGATCTTCGTAAAAATCCAGCTTAACGCCGAATGGATGATAGCCGAGATTTTGGTAAAGTTTTATTGCTGGCTGATTGTCAGGCCGCACTTCTAATCTTAATAACACACAATGCCTGAGCAGCGCCTTTTGCTCCGCATCCGCGATCAAACGCTTGGCCAGACCTTGCCCTTGCAAACGCGGTAACACAGCTATTGAATATAGCCTAGCCATACTGCTACCACGCCGGTAGATTAGTAAGTAATAACCCACTACCTCCTTATCCAGACAAAGCACGAACAAATCACTACGCTTCTCGGAGATAAAGCGCCTAAAGCTGCGTTGGCTCAACCGATCGCTCCGAAAACATTGCAGCTCAATAACCAGCAATGCCGATAGATCCTGACTTGTCGCTTCCCGGATCTCAATAAACTGTTGAACATCCATCCGATACAGTACTCAAAGCTAATATCTGATTATACTCAGTATAGTAGCGGACTTTATTCTTATTACCGATACTTTAGGTAATTTCTCAGGTAAGAGGACAGGATCTAACTTATGGCGAAACTGGTTATTGTTGTCGATAAACTGCAAGACTGGGCTCCTTTCTACCAATATGACGGCGTAATGAGTCTGCCGGCATATCTAAAATGGCAACCGAAACAAAAACAACGGGTACGGGTTATTAATCTGTGTCGCCAACCCCACTATCTGGGCACCGGCTATTACTGCTCACTGCTGGCTGAAGCACGTGGACATAACGTTATGCCATCATTGCGAGCTTTCAATAAATTTAATCGCTTTGAGATATCTGAGCTTATCGAAGAGCTTCCCGGCACATTACAAAGCTTGCTAGACAAAGCGCTGGCTGATGCTGCAGAACAGCAACTGCTGTTTAACATCTATTTTGGTGAAACCTCATCAAAAGCCCTGCGTAAATTTGCCAGCTATTTATTTGAGGCACTGCCAGTGCCCATTCTTCGGGTTGAGCTAAGTAAAAAGAATCACTGGCAGATCCGTTCCATAAAAATTGGTGCGGTACATAAGTTAACTGAGCAGGAACAAGGGCATTTTGCTGAAGTGTTGGAACGTTACAGTCACAAAATCTGGCGGCTGGAGCCAAAGAATGCCCGCTTTAAATATGATCTGGCTGTTCTGACCAACCCAAACGAGCCCTTTCCACCTTGCACTCCGAAGTCGCTGGAGCTATTTCGAAAAGCTGCAAAGCGCGCGGCTATGGATACTGAATTAATTTCAGCCCGGGATATTCAGCGGCTACCGGAGTTTGATGGCCTGTTTATTCGCGAAACCACAGGTGTAAATCACCACACCTTTCATCTGGCAGTAAAGGCAGAGCGCGAGGGATTGGCTGTCATCGACGATCCGAACTCAATCTTACGCTGTGGTAATAAGGTATACCTACAGACCTTATTTCAGCAGCATAAAGTGCCGGTGCCGGACGGCTTAATGCTATTTAAACAAGACGAAGATAATCTGGAGCGCGCCGCCGATACGCTTGGCTTACCTTTGGTTTTAAAGATCCCTGACGGCAGCTTCTCCCGTGGCGTGGTTAAAGTCAGTACTCTGACCGAGTTAAAAGCACAGCTAAATGCTCTGTTTGAACAGAGCGCTATTATCCTGGCCCAGCGTTATACCTATACCGAGTTTGACTGGCGGATTGGCGTATTGAACGGTCAGCCACTATTCGCCTGTAAGTATTTTATGGCCCGCAATCACTGGCAAATTTATAAGCACGGTAAGGGCAAAACTCAGAGTGGCGGTTTTACCACCTGTGCGATTGCAGAGGTGCCGGCCCATGTGTTGCAAGCTGCGCTTGCCGCCTGTAAACCTATAGGTGACAGTCTATACGGTGTCGATCTGAAGCAAGCGGGTGACCAGGTATTTGTTATTGAGGTTAATGACAACCCCAATATTGATGATGGTGTCGAGGACTTGTATTTAGGCAGCAAACTCTATGATCTGCTAGTTGAAGATTTTATCCGGCGCATTGAATTAAACCGATAAAAAAACCGGCTTAAGCCGGTTAATTTGGTGCAGATGGAGAGACTCGAACTCTCACGCCTTGTGGGCACAAACACCTGAAGCTTGCGTGTCTACCAATTCCACCACATCTGCGTTATGTCTACAGCGCTAGCTGCTCAACATGGCGTGCAGTATAACGATTTCAAAAGCAGCGTCAACTGGCTTTTTTAAAAATCTTACTGTTTGCTTAAATTTACAACGCGCGGAGCCAAACGCTGGTAAAAGCTATGCCCGGGTGGATTATAGGCACATAAAAGCAAAAAACCGGCCTTGGCCGGTTAATTTGGTGCAGATGGAGAGACTCGAACTCTCACGCCTTGTGGGCACAAACACCTGAAGCTTGCGTGTCTACCAATTCCACCACATCTGCATAACGTTTTGCGCAGTACGCTTAACGTGGCGTGCAGTATAGCGACTTATCAGGCCGCGTCAATACGATTTTCAGCCTGATAAGCGCGGTTGCACAATTTAGCAGCGTTTTAGCCTTTTTGGGCTTTTTTCAGCAAGCCAATCTCTTCCAGACGTTGCATCAGATAGTCGTTAGAGTTAATCGGCTCCGGATAGCGGTTTGGCCGCTCAGCGCTGACACAACTGGCTAAGGTTTCAATCACATAATCCGGATTCGGATGCATAAAAAACGGGATAGAATAACGAGGCTCACCCGCCGCTGCACCCGCCGGGTTCACCACCCGATGCGTCGTTGATGGCAGTACATGGTTAGTTAAGCGCTGCAGCATATCGCCGATATTGACGACAATAGTGCCTTCAATGGTGGTCACCGGTAACCAGCTACCATCGCGGCGCAAAATTTCCAGTCCAGCCTCATTAGAACCCACCAATAAGGTGATCAGGTTAATATCTTCATGCTGACCAGCCCGGATCGATTGGGTTGAGGTGTCCTTAATCGGCGGATAGTGAATCGGCCGCAGAATGGAATTACCGTAATTCACTTTATCAGCAAAATACGACTGGTCTTGCCCCAGGAAAAGCGCCAGTGCTTCCAATACCCGGTTACCCAGCTTTTCCAGCTCGGTATATAAACGGTAAGTCGCGTCTTTAAATGCCGGTACTTCAGTTGGCCAGACATTCGGATATAAACTGGGATGCGGCGCTGGGCCGTCCAGCTCCCGGCCCACATGCCAGAATTCCTTCAGATCCGGGTGATTAGAATCCTTGGCTTTTTCCACGCCAAAACCGGTGTATCCACGTGCCCCACCCTGACCTGGCTGGTGATACTTGGCTTTAACTTCGGTTGGCAGTGCAAAAAACTGCTTAATAGCTTGATAAGTGTTCTCTATTACCTCATCCGGAATACCGTGACCACTAATGCCACAAAATCCAAACTCAGTATAGGCCTTGCCAATTTCGGCAACAAAGTTATCTTTGTCGGTGGCAAACCGTCTTATATCCAACGTTGGAACATGTTGAGTCATATAAAAGACCTGTTTTTAGCCTAAAGAAAAAAAGAACCCTGCAATCGCAGCGCTCATTAAATTCGCTAATGTTGCAGCAAGTAAGGCTTTTAAACCTAACTCGGCAATATCAGCGCGCCGGCCTGGCGCCATACCACCCAGGCCGCCTAACAAAATGGCAATTGATGAGAAATTGGCGAAGCCACACAGAGCGATAGTAACTATCACCTGAGTATGGGCGCTTAACTGCTCTTTCACCTGCACAAAGTCGAGGTATGCGACAAATTCATTAATCACCAGCTTTTGACCGATAAAACTGCCAGCCGCGCGGGCTTCTTCCCAGGACACACCCAGAATAAAAGCCAGCGGTTGGAATACGTAACCGAAAATCAGTTGTAAAGTAAGATCGTCTTTACCTAACCAACCACCGATTCCACCGACAATGCCGTTAACCAAGGCGATTAAACCGACAAAGGCCAATAACATTGCACCAACATTCAGAGCCAGCTGCATGCCACTGGAAGCGCCCGCTGCTGCGGCATCAATCAGATTAGTATGCGGCTTTTCAGTAGTAATCTCTGCCAGATCATTTTTTGGCGTTTCGGTCTCCGGCAAAATCATCTTGGCCATTAAAAAGCCACCCGGTGCCGCCATAAAGCTGGCCGCAATCAGATACTTTAACTCCACACCTAAACCAGCATAGCCGGCTAATACCGAACCAGCTACCGATGCCAGCCCCCCTACCATCACGGCAAACAACTCAGAACGGGTCATCGTTGGGATAAAAGGTTTAACAATAAGTGGTGCTTCCGTCTGACCAACAAAGATATTGGCCGCAGCTGACATCGACTCAGGCCGGCTGGTGCCGAGTAATTTTTGTAGGCCACCGCCAATTAGTCGAATTACCCAGGTCATAATACCGACGTGATATAGCACCGCTATTAATGACGAGAAGAAAATAATGATGGTTAGTACATGGATGGCAAAAATAAAGCCTTGCGAGAAGTTACCCAAGTCACCAAACAGAAACTGGATACCGGCGTTGGCATAGCCGATAACATTCGCTACGACCTGAGAGATGCTGTAGAGCACTTCCTGACCAAAGGGCACATAGAGCACAAAGGCACCAATGGCAATTTGAATGGCAAAGGCACCACCAACAGTGCGCCAGTTGATCCGGCTACGATTTGCTGACGCCAGGTAGGCGACCAATAACAGGGCAACAATGCCCACTAATCCCATCATAATGTTTTCCTGGTTGTTATTCCGACAATAGCTGGCGGATTTTTGCTTTTATAATATCGATAGCAATCTGGTTTTTGCCACCGCGGGTGACCACCAGATCGGCGTATTGTTTCGAGGGGGCGATAAACTCAAAAAAGGCAGGGCGCACTGTGCTTTCATACTGCTCAGTCACCGAGGACAAACTGCGGCCGCGATCTTCGAGGTCACGTTTGATCCGGCGCAGCAAACAGATATCCAGCGGCGTATCCATAAAAACCGTGATATCAAATTGATCACGTAACTGCTCGTCTGTCAGCAATAAGATCCCTTCTACCAGGATCACTTTTGCCGGTTGGACCTTGATAGTGTCCTCAATGCGGGTGTGAAGTTTGTAACTATACTGCGGCATCGCTATGGTTTGGCCTGTACGCAATGCCTTTAAGTGTTCGACCAAGAGTTCATGTTCGAAGGCTGACGGATGGTCATAGTTAGTCAGGATCCGTTGTTCAAAAGACAAATGACTCTGATCGCGGTAGTAAGCATCTTCAGACAGGATCGCAATACGCTCGCCACCCAACTCAGCTACCAGTTCCTGATAAACAGTTGAGGCAAATAAACTTTTACCGGAAGCAGAGGCGCCGGCAATAGCGATAATGGTTCTTTTACCCATAAAACAGCCCGAAGAATTGCAAAAAGCTGGTAATTATCGCTAATAACGCTGTGATTAGGAATAAAAACTTCCAAAAAAAATGCCAGTCAATTGACTGGCATTTTTACGACCTCTAAATAATTAGAAGCGGTAGCTTACACCCATTTTCAGTCTCCAAGTAGAGAACTGGTTGTAGAACTTGTCGTAGTTGTTAGTGTTGTTGGTAACGTTACCGTAAATATACTGGCCAGTTGTTGGGTTGATGTTGAAGTCAACCAACTGGATAGTACCGAAATCACTACCATAAACACGGCCTTGTGAGCTGTCTAACAGGTTCAGGAAGTTCGCGATAGTGAAGTAGAAAGTACCTTTATGGCCTTCTAACAACCCAGGGATCTCCTGACGGAAGTTCAGATCAAGCGTCGTTACCCAAGGGGTAGTGTTGGCACCACGTGGTGCATAACCACCGGCATACTTGTCCAAGCCCAGCGCATTGATGGTATTGAAGAAGTTGGTGCGAGCTGCATCGTTAAGGAACACGACGTTCGGGTCATTTGGTGTCGGGATATACACCAGTAACGCGTTCGAAGTGGTACCCGGACTCAGCAGGTTGTATGGGTTAGCAAAACCAGTGCTGGTGATAAAGGTATTGTTATTACCATTCAGGAAGTAAGTAATCGGCTTACCTGAGCGACGCTCATAGAACATATTGACGTTGGTCTTGTAACCAGCGAAGAATTCATGCTCGTAGCCGAAATTTACAACGAAACGGTGTTCAGTTTCAAAAGCTGAACGACCAACAACTGCTTCATTACGGTTAATCGTAGTGTTGAAACCGTAGTTACTGGTTGCCGTTGAGCTAGTACTGGTGTGAGAATCAGTAATATCTTGGTTGGTATAAGAAGTAGTCACCCGAATACCGTTATCCCAAGCCTTGCTCAGCATAGTACTGAAAATCTTCGAGCGACCTTCTTTATCGGCATTCGTTAACATCAGATCTCGTGGCGTCGTCGCATTATAAATAATACGCTGACCGTCAGCCGTAAATCTCGACTCACGTCCAGTCAAGCTGGCATCTACCCAGAACGCTGTATTTTCGGGCTTTTTATACATATATTCCGTGGTCCACATTACGTCATCAGCAATGTACGGAATATTGATCATGTAATCAGCCGCTAACTGGAAGCGCCAATCTGATGGCATCTTAAAGTTAGGATCTGTGAAGTTAGTATCAGCGAATACGGCTGAATTAGCCACCGCATCTTTAAACGCCTGAGGTACATCTTTGATATCCACATTATTTAAGGCTGAGGCTAGCGGGCTGCTAGAAGGGTTACGCACATCAAATTGTGCGCGACCAACGCCAGGGTTTGAATACGCGTTTGAGATCCAGACTGTTGGCTGACCACCTGAGAAGCGACCAATACCACCACGAACAGTTAAATCGTCAGCGGCATCCCACTTAAAGCCAAAACGTGGCAGGAAAATATCTAGACCATCCAGATTTTCAGTATTATCGAAGCCTGTGCGGTCTTTCGCTTGCTGGTTAAATACCGGACGGTCACTTGACGCTAGCATTTCATAACGCAGACCGATATCAATTTGTAAACTGTCAGTCACAAACCACTGATCATGAACATACATCGCGTGCTCGTCACGAACGAACTCCGCAGCCGCATCAGCAGGGTTCAGGCTGGTTGCGTTTTGGTAGATTAACCGTGACGCACGACGCGCTTCAAAAGCTGCCAGGCTGTCAAAGGTGTATGAGCCTTTAGTGTTCTGCAAGAACATGTTAAAGATGTCCAGGCGCTTAAACTGGTAACCGAAGCTCAGATTGTGATCACCCAACAGGTAGTCCGCATCGATGGCTACAATAGTCGACTTCTTGTTCAGTTCGTTTGAGTGACGTGAAAAGTCAGAACCCAAACCTATATTATTGGTACCTACGCCAATGTTAACAGTGATGTCACCGAAATCACTGAACGATGCCTGGGTCGTCGGGTTATCGATATAAGTCAGACTAAACTGAGTAGAAAAATCTGGCGTCCAGTCAGAGTAAAGTTTGAATGCGTAGTTGTTTAACTCTTCAATCCGGTTATACCAGTGTGAAGATAAACGTAAACGGTTGGCCGCAGACGTCGTGTTGGCAGTCCGGTTACCCTTATTGTACTGGTAAGTTAACGCAGCACGGTGATCCTGGCTAATGTTCCAATCTAGCTTAACTAATAACTTCTTATCATCAGTTACAGGTGTGAAATCCCAGGTCCCGGCATCAACACCGTAAACATCACGGGCAATACGACGTACAGCTTCATAGTCAGCTAAAGTCGCAACTGAGGTGTTGGCTGCGCCACTACCAGCTGGACCCCATTCAATTGGGGTATCAGCTTCATAGAACTCATAAGAAACGAAATAGAACAGTTTGTCTTGTACTACCGCGCCTCCAGCTGTGGCTCCATAGGTATACTCGTCAAATTGCAGAGGACGCTTGTTACGACCATCTTTCGGCGTACCAGCCCACTTGTCATTTTGTTTCTCGTACATTACCGAGCCGGTAAACTTATTAGTACCTGAACGGGTTACAGCGTTAATTTTAGCGCCTTGGAAACCACTGTCTTTGGCATTGAAAGGCGAAACGTCGATAGTGATCTGGTCGATGGCATCTAATGAAATAGGCGAACGAGTGGTTGGATAACCGTTAGCATTCAAACCAAAATCGTCGTTCTGAGCGATACCATCGATACTGATACTGTTGAAACGTGGGTTAGTACCGGCAACCACTAACTCACCATCTTTGGCAGTTAGTACGGCCAGAGGATTATTCCGCACTACGTCCTTAATATCACGATCGAAGCTTGGCGTATTGGCAACATCATTGGCACCGAAGTAGCTGCTACTGCCGGTGTTGCCTGCCAGAATAGCAGTACCGGTAACGGCGATACGCTCGACTTGTTGCGCTTCTAACTCAGCGTTAATCCGGAAAGATTCACCAAGTGATATAAAGATATTGTTGTAAACCTTAGTGCCTTGCGGGCTAGTAATAGTAATGGTGTAAGGACCACCAACACGTAAACCTGAGCTGGCAAAAGCACCGGCCTGGTTAGTCGTAGCAACAGAGCGGGTACCTGACGGCACGTGTAAAATTTCAACGCGGGCGTTGGCTGCAACTTCACCTGTTGCAGTAACAACGTTACCACGGATTGCAGAAGAGGTATCAGCAAATGCCATGTTGCTTACGCCAAGCGCGAGCGTAACGGCCATCGCTAAGTGTCTAATTTTCATATCGTTTTCACCTGGTAGTTGTGGGTTATGCTAAATCCGATTTAGTTTTTGCACAGATAATATTCAATCTGGGTATCCAAGCCTAAACGAAGATTATTTCACTTTCGTTACAGATCCCAAATTAGAGGAACTTATCTATAGTTATACTGTCAAAGGGCGTTCCCGTCATATTAGTGTAACATGTCTAATTTCTGATGCGAATAATAGTGCAGAAAATCAACGAAAAAAGTTCCATTTAAATTTATCTTTTCTCAAAAGCACCATCCTTTTCCAACACTTCGCCGACTTAATCGGCCAGCTTAACCTGCCAAGACTGGATCTTCTGTTATCGACTGGCTATGCTGTTTGACCTTTTCGTTATATCGGGAACAGCAATGCTTCAACGCTTGATCGCCAAACTTTGTGTTGGCTTTTTTTTACTCAACAGTCAGGTGCTTATGGCCACGCAGCAAATCACTGTCGCTACCTTTAATGTCAGTATGGAAGCCGAAAACTACCTACCGCAAGGTGAAAGAGGCAGCAGCCAGATCTTGGTTGATATTCTGGCCAACGGCGACCACCCTCAGGTGAAAAATATTGCTGCCATTATTCAGCGGGTGCGGCCAGACATCCTGCTGTTAAATGAATTCGACTATATTGCCGATCCGAAACAAGGTATCGAAGCCTTTATCAAAAACTATCTGAATCAGCCACAAGCCGGCGGCCAGGCGATTGATTACCCCTACTACTATTACAATACGGTCAATACTGGCCAACCCAGCCCGTTTGACCTGGATAATGACGGCGCGGCGACCGGTGTAGGTGCCGATGCCTGGGGCTATGGCTTTTACCCCGGCCAATATGGCATGGTGTTGCTGTCAAAATATCCGATCCAGAGCGAGCAGATCCGCACTTTCCAGCATTTTAAATGGCGCGACATGCCGGGGCACAAAGTCACGTTAAATGCCGACGGCTCCCCCTGGTATAGTGCCGAAGCGTGGCAACAGCTGCCACTGTCTTCCAAAGCCCATTGGGATATCCCGGTACTGGTCAACGGTATCAGTGTACACCTGCTGGCCAGCCACCCGACACCGCCGGTATTTGACGGCCCGGAAAACCGCAATGGCAAACGCAATCATGATGAGATCCGGTTCTGGGTAGATTATCTGCAACCAGCGCAAGCGACTTATATCTATGATGACCGGGGCACAGCAGGTGGTCTAACCGCCGGTAGCCGCTTTGTGATTGTCGGTGATCTTAACGCCTCAGCGGAAGGTGAAGGCGATGCGATTCATAGTGGCATCTTAAGTTTGGTGCAGCATCCGCTGGTAAACGGTAGCTTTATCCCGACCAGTATTGGCGCTGCTGAACATAGCCCGGGCCGTCCACACGCGGCCAGTCATACCGCCAGTTGGCGGATGCGGGCAGACTATGTGCTGCCATCGAAGCAAGGCTTGAAGATTAAAGAAGGTGGAGTCTTCTGGCCGGCAAAAGCCGATGCGGACTATCCGTTAGTCGGCGCCCGTGATGCCAGCTCAGATCACCGGCTGGTTTGGCTAACCCTGCAGCTCACCGATTAGCGCTTTAGCGCTTAATCGGTTGCACATGTACCGTGACCTCTTCCCGGTCATGGTACAGATGCCGCGCCTGCAGTTGATATCGGAATCCTGCTTCCTGTAACTGCTGCTCAAACGCGGCCAGTACTCCTTTTACCGTCTCGTAACGTCTTTTCATCGGTAGTTTCAGGTTAAAAATCGTTTCCTGACACCAGCCCTGAATTAACCACTGTGCAATGCGCGCGGCAACGCGCTGCGGCTGCTCAATCATATCGCAAACCAACCAGTACACATTTTTCTTGGCGGGGACAAATTTGAAACCGTCCACCATCAGATGCTTGACCTGCCCCGTTTCCATTAGCGACTCAGCCATGGGACCATTGTCGATAGCGGTCACCATCATACTGCGTTTCACCAACTGATAGGTCCAGCCACCAGGACAAGCACCTAAATCCACCGCTTGCATACCTGGCGCCAGCCGGGTTTCCCATTCATCTTTCGGGATAAAGGTAATAAAGGCTTCTTCCAGCTTCAAAGTACTGCGACTAGGTGCTTCCGGCGGGAACTTCAGCCGCATAATACCGTTTTCCAGCGCAGAATTATTCTCCGGGTAAGACAAACCCAGATAACCGCTTGTGCCACTTAATAAAAACAAGTGCAAAACCGGCGCACGTTTATGTTCTTTTTGCAGCATCACCCCAGCCTGACGCAAGGACTGGCGCAGCGGCACAGTCAGCTTGCGTGCCAGTGTCGATAACGTCTTGCCATCGTTCGTATCGGGGAATTCCACCCGCAAGCTACCACAGCCGCTGAGTTCTTCCGCCAGTGCGGCCTGCAGTACGGGCGCGATCCGATCCTGAGCTGGCAGCTCCAGTTCGCTGCTCAGCAGCAATAACCACTGCCGGATAAAGATAAAGTGCTGAAAATCGAAATCGCGGTAAAAGCGCTGTAACGCTTCACTGTCATAGGCCTCAAAGATCACGAAGGCGCTGTTGGCTTTCAATTTACAAAAACCAAACACCGCAAAGGCTGCGGCCTGATCCTGCAGCTCTGCCGCCGCTTCTTTTTCAAAGCCGGCACGGCAATATACTAATAATTGTTTCATCTTACTCTCTATGCCAGGTTGTCTGGCGCCAGCTTGCGATGGCCAGAAGCAGCCAACCTAAAATAAAGCTCTGGCCACCCAGCGGGGCCAAAGCAGAAATATGTAGCGGCAAGGCAAAAACGCCGCTTAGCAGTGTCCAACAAAACAGCCAGACACCCAGATGCCAACACAGTCTGACGGCCAGTAACAGCTTCGTCGGCTGCCAGATATTTAACAGCAGCAAACCTAAGGCATGTAATGCCAACATGGCTAAAGCAGCCAACACCCGCCAGGTCGCCAACTCCGTTAAGCTGCTGTGCCATAAATGCATCAGTGCTGCCGCAAGCGCCACTACTGCGCCGCCGTATAGAGCTGCCAGACTAGTACTTAACTTTAGCCAGAATTGCATCGATACTCCCGCGGGTAAACTCGGCGGCCTGTGTTATTAATTGGCGCTGGCTCAGGCCACTACTTTTAAGTGGCTGAAAATCGTGATCCGCTGTTTTTAACCAGTGTAAGATCACCCCGGGCCAAGCTGAAATCAGCGCGCTCAGTTCAGCGTAGTTGCCAAAGGGATCCCGTTCGCCCTGCATTATAATAAGCGGCCGGCTAAGCTCAGAAAAATGCCCGGTACGCCACTGTGCTTTACGCGGCGGATGAAACGGATAACCATAGGCAAATACCGCCCTCACCTGCTCCTCCAAAGATTCAGGCAGCGCGGCCAGCAGCGACGCAACACGCCCACCCATTGATTTACCGCCAATAAACAGCGGCAAATCGTCACCCAGCGCCTTTATCGCCGCCGCTAACTCCGGTAGCAAACTGGCAACTTTAGGCGGCGGCACCGGTTTACCAAGTTCGCGTTTACGCTGCATATAAGCAAACTCGAACAGCGCTACATCTATCTGCTGTTGCTGCAGCGCTGCGGCCAGCTGCTGCATAAAGGCGCTATCACAGCCGGCGCCGGCGCCATGGCAAAGTAATAACCTGGCCACCGCTGTCATGGTAGCACTCGCACAGCAAATGTCTGCGATACCAGAGAATTAACTCGCATTTAATCATCCATTGCCACTGCATTGGTAAATTGCTGCTCGGCAAATTCGGCCTGCTCAGCGCTGACCATATCCAGCATCCATTGTCGGAACGCTGTGATCTTGCCAAGCTCGGTTTGACTCTCGCGACACACCAGATAGTAAGAGTCTTTACTGATCAGCACATGATTAAACGGTACGATCAGCCGGCCAGAGCTAATATCTGGCCGCGCCAGTACATTATGCGCCAAGGCTACGCCCTGACCATGAATCGCCGCCTGCAGCACCATCGAGGAATGACTAAAAATCGGCCCCTGATTAACATTAAAGTTTTTAAAACCCTGGGTAGTAAACCAGGCTTTCCAGGCACGGCGTGAGCCATCATGCAGCAGGTTATGAAAACGCAGATCGGTTGGCTCTTTCAGCGGTTTGCTGCCATTTAATAACAGCGGTGAACAAACCGGTAGTAAATATTCGGTATGTAATTTATCGGCATGCAGGTTTCGCCAGTTACCGCGACCATAATAAATGGCGACATCAACATCATCGGTCAGCGAGCCTTCATCCTGATCCACGGCCTTGATCCGCACGTCGATATCCGGATGCTGCTCACTAAACTGGTTTAACCGCGGCACCAGCCACTGAATGGCAAAGCTTGGCTGCAGGCTAACGGTCAAGGATCCCTTAGCACCACGTGCCAGCAATTTTTCGGTGGCTTCGTGTAGCTGCAAAAAGATCTCTTTAATATCGAGAAAATAGCTCTGCCCTTCTTCGGTTAGCAGCAAAGAGCGGTTTTTCCGCATAAAGAGTTTCAGCCCCAGATGATCTTCCAGTGCTTTGATCTGATGACTAATCGCCGCCTGGGTCACATAGAGCTCTTCGGCCGCCTTGGTAAAACTTAGATGCCGGGCAGCAGTTTCAAAAGCTTTTAATGCATTAAGCGGCGGTAAACGGCGGGCCATAAGTCTCCGAAACGGGCGTAATACAGCGCTTAGTTAGCAGGTGGCGTATAGCCATCAATCTGCACATCCTGCCCCTGGAACAAAAAGGCTTCCATCTGCTGCTCTAACAACTTGCGATGCTCAACATTCATCATATTCAGCTTTTTCTCGTTAATCAGCATCACCTGTTTTGCTTGCCACTGTGCCCAGGCTTCTTTGCTGATGTTGTCGAAAATTTTCTTACCCAGCTCGCCCGGATAGAACTGGAAATCCAATCCTGGCGCCTCTTTTTGCAGAAATTGGCAAAATACGGTACGGCTCATAATTTTTCCTTGCTCAGACTTAATGCAGCCAGCTGCTGCAGCAGGTTTTTTGCCGGGGCTGACAACCCCAGTTCAGGTATGGCGCTTATTGTATACCAGAGCGCGGCAGATTGCTCCTCTACCCGCGCCGGCAAGCTGGAAAGTTGCAGCCAAAGCGGATTGATCCATAAATGAAAATGGCTGAAGGTATGCCGAAAGGTCGCCAGCTCCGTTTGTTGTTGCACCGCCAGGCCCTGCAGCGCGATAAATTGCTCGCGCTCTGCGGCAGTGGCAAATTCCAGAAAACCATATAAGCCGCCCCATAAGCCACTAGCCGGACGCTGCTTTAGCAACACCTGATCGGCTGCGGTTAACAGTAGCCAAAAACTTTGCTGCTCAGGTAAGGCTTTCTTTGGTTTTTTACCCGGATAACCTTGCTGCTCGCCCTTTAACGCCGCCTGACAATGCCGGGCCAGCGGACACTCGGCACAACGCGGTTTGCTGCGGCTGCAAAGCGAAGCGCCCAAATCCATCATCGCCTGATTAAACTGCTTTACTGTATCCTTAGGCGTATAGCGCTCTGCGAGTTGCCATAGCTGCTGCTCGACCTTTTTCTCGCCCGGCCAGCCGCTTACTGCGGCAAAACGACTCAGCACCCGCTTGCAGTTACCATCTAAAATCGGGTAGTGCTGTCCCAGCGACAACGACAGAATAGCGCCGGCGGTAGAACGCCCGACACCGGGCAGCGCCAATACTTGTGAAAATTCGGTTGGAAATTCGCCCTGATGCAGTTCGACGATCTGCCGTGCCGCCTGATGTAAATTACGCGCCCGCGCATAATAGCCAAGACCAGTCCAGTAGTGCAGCACCTCGTCGATTTGCGCAGCAGCCAGGGTTTTAACGTCCGGGAAACGGGCGAAAAAACGCTGAAAATAGGGTATTACCGTCACCACTTGCGTCTGCTGTAACATTACCTCCGAGAGCCAGGTTTTATAGGGGCTGGGCTGTTGCTGCCAGGGTAAATCTTTGCGGCCATGTTGCTGGTACCATGCTACCAACTGCTCACTAAACCAGGTATCAGTTTGCAAAAATACGACTCCTGCCATTGAAAAGCACCGATTGTAACAGAGCCCGAGGTTGAGCTTGCTACCGTTTCCAAGGATAATAGCCGACTTATTTTTCAGATTGGAGCTTTGCATGACCAACCAGGCCACACCGCCAAACGAGCATCAGCCGGATGATGCCAGTACGCAACCTTATTTACGGCGGATCCGCTCTTTCGTGTTGCGTGAAGGCCGCTTAACCAAGGGCCAACAACTGGCGCTGGAAAATCACTGGTCAAGCTATGGCGTGAATTATCAGCCGGTACTACTGGATCTGGACCAGCTGTTTGGCCGTAGCGCCCCGCGGGTACTGGAAATTGGCTTTGGCATGGGCAAATCACTGGTGGCGATGGCAAAAGCGGCACCGGAACAGGATTTTATCGGTATTGAGGTGCATAAACCGGGCGTTGGCGCCTGCTTATCCGAAGCCGTTGCGCAGGGCGTAAGCAATCTGAAAGTGTTTGAACATGATGCGGTTGAAGTGTTAGCCGAGATGATCCCGGAGCAAAGCCTGGATACAGTGCAACTGTTTTTCCCGGATCCCTGGCACAAAAAGCGCCATCATAAAAGACGTATCGTGCAGCCAGACTTTGTGCAGGCACTGCGCAGTAAATTAAAGATCGGTGGTGTCTTTCATATGGCGACCGATTGGGAAAACTATGCCGAGCATATGCTGGAAGTCATGCAAGCTGCCGAAGGTTTTCAGAACTTATCCGCCAACAACACCTATGTCGAACGCCCTGAACACCGGCCTTTGACCAAATTCGAACAACGCGGCCAACGCTTGGGCCATGGTGTCTGGGATCTGATGTTTAAAAGGATAAGTTAATGCTTGCTAACAGCAGTCAGCTGATTTTACGCAACCTGGACGATTTACAGGGCCCGGTATTATTTGTCGAGCCAGAAGCCGACCAACTGGCCCGCCAGTTACCGGCATTGGGGCAAATCAGCTGCTTTACCACCGATGCCGCCGTTAAACAGCAGTGGCAGCAAGCCGGTGCCGAGGTTTACTTTAGCGCTACACCAGCCTTTAGCCAGCAGTTTGCCACCGCAGTGCTGTTTTATCCCAAGAGTAAAGAATTACTGGCCGATAATCTGGCCCGTATCGCCAGTGCGCTGCAGCCTGATGCCCAGCTCTATGTGGTAGGTGATAATAAAGGCGGTATTAAAAGCCTGGTTAATCACGCCGAGAAGCTGGGGTTACATGCGCATAAACTGGATAACGCCAAACACTGCCTGTGGTTTTCACTCACAGGCGATCTCAGTCAACTCAAACCCGGCGCCATCAGTCAGTTTAACATTCAGCATAAGGGGCATAACCTGACAATCTGTTCGCTGCCTGGGGTATTTAATCATGGCAAGCTGGATACCGGCACGGCGCTGTTACTGCAGCACCTGGGGCATATCCAGGATGGCAAGGTGCTGGACTTCGCCTGCGGCGCCGGCATTATCGGCGCTGTACTAAAACAGCAGGCGCCAGGCATTGAGCTGTATTGCTCCGATATCAGCGCTTTGGCTATCGCTGCTACTAACGCGACCTTACAGGCTAACCAACTGAGTGGTCAGGTTATTGCCGCTGATGGTTTGCCAGCACAGCCGCAGCTGTTTAAGCATATTGTCAGCAATCCACCCTTTCACACCGGCATTAAAACCGACTACAGTATCAGTGAAGCCTTTATTGCCCAAAGCGCGGCGCGGCTGCAATCTGGTGGTACCTTAACACTGGTCGCCAATAATCATCTCGCCTATCAACAATTGCTGGAGCAGGCCTTTGGTAAGGTAAATATTCTGGCTAAAGCCAGTGGTTTTGTGATTTATCAGGCTACGAAAAAATAGCCTTAACAGGAGGCAGTAACGGTGCGGTTTAGCTTATTCGCATTTGGCAGTCTGATATTAGTAAAGCTGATGCCAGCGGCATTACTCGCAGCCGAAACTGACACGACAATCGAGAGCGCTACTGCGGCGACTAAATAACTGATCCTAATTGTGA
>NZ_LZEJ01000047.1:0-17371 GCF_001704375.1 Alishewanella sp. HH-ZS
AAGGCTCCGTAAGGGGCCTTTTTTATGCCTTTAAGCAAATTCAAACACTTGTTTGACTACCCTAGCTGTGCCATAGTTCTCACTCATCGGTCCAGTTTAGGAGTAGAGCATGAGTCTGTATCAGGCACCCCTCAATGATATCCAGTTTAACCTGTTTGACGTCTGGCAATTAGATCAGTATTGGCAACAGCAGCCGCAGCTGCACGACTTGATTGAGGCAGATACTGCCAAAGCTATTCTTGAAGAGGCCGCTAAAATTTGTGAGCAGCAACTGGCGCCTTTTAGTCAGGCCGCTGACCAGCGTGGCGCTCAGCTAGCTGATGGTAAGGTTACGCTACCGGAACATTATTACAGTGCCTATCAAAGCCTGAGTGAGGGCGGCTGGACCGGTTTAAGCGGTGATCCGGAATACGGCGGCATGGGGATGCCCAAGGCCTTGTCGATGATGGTCGACGAGATGCTCTGTAGTGCTGATATTGCCTTTTCACTGTATCCGGGACTGACTGCCGGAGCCTGTGTTGCCTTGCTGCAACATGCAGATGATGCAACCAAAGCGCTGTACCTGCCAAAGCTCTACAGCGGGGAATGGTCGGGTACTATGTGTCTGACCGAAGCGCACGCCGGCTCAGATCTGGGTATTATGCGAACTACGGCCAAGCCGGCAGCGGATGGCAGCTATCAAATCAGCGGTAGCAAAATCTTTATTACCGCCGGTGAGCATGACCTTACCCGCAACATTATCCACCTGGTGCTGGCCAAATTGCCGGACGCTCCAGCAGGCAGCAAGGGTATCTCCCTATTTCTGGTGCCGAAGTTTTTACTTAACGCAAACGGAGAGCCGGCCGAGCGCAATAACGTCAGTGTTGGCTCTATCGAACACAAAATGGGTATTAATGGCTCGGCAACCTGTGTGCTAAATTTTGATGGTGCTACCGGTTATCTGATTGGTGAGCCACACCGCGGTTTGGCCTGTATGTTTACCATGATGAACTACGAGCGTTTGTCGATGGGTAGTCAGGGATTGGGCGCTGCAGAGCGCGCTTATCAAAATGCCTTGGCCTATGCCAAAGACCGTTTGCAGGGTAGAACCGTCGGGCGTGATCCGAACAAAGCCGACCCGATCCTTGGCCATCCTGATGTGCGGCGGATGCTGTTAAATATCAAAACCCTTAACGAAGCAGGCCGAACCTTTGCGACCTGGGTTGCCAGCTTACTGGATAAGGCAAAATATGATAATTGTAAGCTCTCGGCTGACCGTGCCAACCTACTGACGCCGATCACCAAAGCCTTTATGACGGATCGTGGTTTGGATGCCTGCGTTAACGCACAGCAGGTATTCGGTGGTCATGGCTATATTAAAGAATGGGGTATGGAGCAGCTGGTGCGGGATGTACGGATTGCTCAGATCTATGAGGGGACAAATGGTATTCAGGCGCTGGACTTTGCCTTGCGCAAGGTGGCGGCCGACCAGGGCGGCGTGCTGCGGCAGCTATTGACAGAGATCCATACTGAGGTCAGTACAAAGCCCAATGCCGCTGCTGAACTACTGTTAACTGCGGCAGTTCAGCTACAAGATTGTGTTGCAGCTCAACTGGCGAAGGATACGACGCAACAGGCGCTGGATGCCTGTGACCTGCTGGATGCGGTAGGCTATGTGCTCTATGGCTATATGTGGTACAAGAATCTGGCAGCGCTTGATAGCGAAAAGCATAGCGCCGATTTTATTGCCGCTAAACAAGGTGCGGCACACTGGTATCTGCGTCGGGTTATGCCAAAGGCGCAGGCATTGTTTGCCCAGCTGGGCGCCGATGGCAGCGCCGCGCTGCAACTGACAGACGAACAATTCTAAAATCTGATTGGTGTTACTGTTGATCGTTTTATAATCAATGCTTGCAATATCGGCTGGGGTGTATATAATACGCCGCCAGTCGATATGATTCTGGCTGGTACAAACACCGGCAAGTCCTGTTAGGCAGAGTGTTTGTTGATAAGCTCCCGATTGGGGAGCACTTGAAACTAGGTGCATAGGCAAAGCCAAAATGGCTGCTTGCTTATGTTTATTTTTGCTCTTTTTGCTCTTTGAGGCTTTGATACAATGAGTAATCAAAGGATACGCATCCGTCTGAAAGCGTTCGATCACCGCTTGATCGATCAGTCAACTATGGAAATCGTTGACACAGCTAAGCGTACTGGCGCCCAGGTTCGTGGTCCAATTCCACTGCCAACCCGTCAGGAACGTTTTACTGTTCTGATTTCTCCTCACGTCAATAAAGATGCGCGTGACCAGTACGAAATCCGTACTCACAAGCGTTTAATCGACATCGTTGAACCAACTGAAAAAACAGTTGATGCGCTGATGCGTTTAGATCTGCCAGCTGGCGTTGACGTTCAAATCAGCCTGGGCTAATCAGACAGGTTTTTAGAGAGGTTTAGGAAATGGCTATCGGTCTTATCGGTCGTAAAGTGGGTATGACTCGCGTCTTCACAGAAGATGGCGTTTCTATCCCAGTAACCGTAATCGAAGCAACACCAAACCGCGTTACTGCTGTTAAAACTGAAGAAGTTAACGGTTATAACGCGCTGCAAGTAACTACTGGTGCAGTTAAGGCAAGCCGCCTGAACAAGCCAGACGCAGGTTTCTTTGCAAAAGTCGGTGTAGAGGCGGGTCGTGGTCTGTGGGAATTCCGCCTGCAGGATAACGAAGGCGCTGACATCACTGTTGGTAGCGAGATTACTGTCGAAATTTTCGCAGAAACAAAGAAAGTAGATGTAGTAGGTACATCTAAGGGTAAGGGTTTTGCTGGTGCGATCAAGCGCTGGAACTTCCGTGCCCAGGATACGACTCACGGTAACTCTTTATCTCACCGTGCCCCTGGTTCAATTGGTCAAAACCAATCACCAGGTAAAGTATTCAAAGGTAAGAAAATGGCTGGTCACTTAGGTAACGAGCGCGTAACTGTGCAGTCGCTGGAAGTGGTTCGTGTTGATGCAGAGCGTAACCTGCTGTTAGTAAAAGGCGCAGTGCCTGGTGCTATCGGTGGTGACGTGATCGTTAAACCAGCTGTTAAAAGCTAACGTCTGAGGAGAGAAGTGATGGAATTAGCATTACGAGACGCTCAAGGCGTTCTTGAAGTTTCCGAAGCTACCTTTGGACGTGAGTTTAACGAAGCTCTGGTACACCAGGTAGTCGTTGCGTATGCAGCTGGCGCCCGTCAGGGTACCCGTGCTCAACTGACCCGTTCAGAAGTACGTGGTGGCGGCAAGAAGCCATGGCGTCAAAAAGGTACTGGCCGTGCCCGTGCCGGTACAATCCGCAGCCCAATTTGGCGTAGCGGTGGTGTGACTTTTGCTGCTAAGCCGCAAGATCACAGCCAGAAAGTTAACCGTAAAATGTATCGCGGTGCAATCAAGAGCATTCTGTCTGAATTAGTTCGTCAGGACCGCTTAATTGTTGTTGAGAACTTTGGCGTTGAAACACCAAAAACCAAAGACTTAACTGCAAAACTGAAAGCGATGGATTTAAAAGACGTTCTGATCGTTACTAACGAAGTTGACGAGAATCTGTTCCTGTCTGCCCGTAACCTGTACAAGGTTGACGTGCGTGACGTACACGGTATCGATCCGGTCAGCTTAATCGCATTCGACAAAGTGTTAATGACTGCTGCTGCAGTTAAACAACTTGAGGAGCTGTTAGCATGATCCGCGAAGAACGTTTACTGAAAGTGATTCTGGCTCCGCACGTTTCTGAAAAGAGCACTAACGCGGCAGAAAAACACAACACTATCGTTTTCAAAGTAGCTACTACCTCTACCAAAGCTGACATTAAAGCGGCCGTAGAAAAACTGTTTGAAACAGAAGTAGTAGGTGTTCGTACTGTTAACGTTAAGGGTAAGACCAAGCGCACTGGTATGCGCATGGGCAAGCGTAGCGACTGGAAAAAGGCCTACGTCACTCTTAAAGAAGGCAGCGAAATCGATTTTGTTGGCGGCGCTGAGTAAGAAGAGGAGTTAGGAAATGGCACTTGTTAAGTGTAAACCTACGTCACCAGGTCGTCGCCACGTATTAAAAGTGGTTAACCCTGACCTGTACAAAGGCAAGCCTTATGCACCTTTGTTAGAGAAGAACGTTAAGACTGGTGGTCGTAACAACAACGGTCGTATCACTACCCGTCATATCGGTGGTGGTCATAAACAGCATTACCGCGTTGTTGACTTCAAACGCACTAAAGACGGTATTCCGGCTAAAGTAGAGCGTTTAGAGTACGATCCAAACCGTACCGCTAACATTGCATTAGTACTGTATGCAGACGGTGAGCGTCGTTACATCCTGGCACCGAAAGGTCTGAAAGCCGGTGATGCGGTGGTTTCTGGTGTTGATGCACCAATCAAACCAGCCAATACCTTACCACTGCGGAATATCCCGGTAGGTCAGGTAGTACATAACATCGAAATGAAACCAGGTAAAGGCGGTCAGCTGGCTCGTTCAGCAGGCGCTTTCGCTCAGATCCTGGCCCGTGACGGTGAGTATGTAACTCTGCGTCTGCGTAGCGGCGAAGTACGTAAAGTATTAGCTGACTGCCGTGCAACCATTGGTGAAATCGGTAATGCCGAACACATGTTACGTCAGTACGGTAAAGCGGGCGCAATGCGCTGGCGCGGTATCCGTCCAACGGTACGTGGTGTGGTAATGAACCCGGTAGATCACCCGCACGGTGG
Organism: Alishewanella sp. HH-ZS; assembly: GCF_001704375.1. Classification (NCBI taxonomy): domain Bacteria; kingdom Pseudomonadati; phylum Pseudomonadota; class Gammaproteobacteria; order Alteromonadales; family Alteromonadaceae; genus Alishewanella; species Alishewanella sp. HH-ZS. Next base: position 4,716 of record NZ_LZEJ01000047.1, read on the forward strand.
TGGTGAAGGTAAAACTTCAGGTGGTCGTCACCCAGTTACACCTTGGGGCGTACCAACTAAAGGTTACAAGACTCGTTCAAACAAGCGTACTGATAAACTGATCGTACGTCGTCGTGATAAATAATTTGTGAGGAATTGCCATGCCACGTTCTCTCAAGAAAGGTCCATTTATCGACCTTCACTTGCTGAAGAAGGTAGAGAAAGCGTTGGAAAGCGGTGACAAGAAGCCTATTAAGACTTGGAGCCGTCGTTCAATGATCATACCTGATATGATCGGTTTGACCATCGCTGTCCATAATGGTCGTCAACATGTACCTGTGTTCGTCTCAGAAGAGATGATCGGTCACAAGTTAGGTGAATTTGCACCTACTCGTACCTATCGTGGTCATGCCGCCGACAAAAAGGCCAAGAAGCGTTAAGGGGTAAATAATGCAAGCATTAGCGAAACACAAATTTGCCCGTTCTTCTGCACAAAAAACTCGTCTGGTTGCTGACCAGGTGCGTGGTTTGCCAGTAGATAAGGCGCTGAACGTACTGACTTACAGCCCGAAGAAAGCTGCTGAGTTAGTTAAAAAGGTTCTTTTATCAGCCATTGCCAACGCTGAGCACAATGAAGGCGCGGACATCGACACGCTGAAAGTTAAGACCATCTTCGTTGATGAAGGTCCGTCTATGAAGCGTATCAAGCCACGTGCTAAAGGTCGTGCTGATCGTATCGTCAAGCGTACCAGCCACATTACTGTGGTTGTAGCTGATAACTAGGAGTGAGAAATGGGACAGAAAGTACATCCTAATGGTATTCGCCTAGGTATCACTAAGCCATGGAGCTCAACCTGGTTCGCGAATACAAAAGACTTCCCGGATTTCCTGAACGGTGACTATAAAGTTCGTCAGTACCTGACTAAAGAACTGAAAGCAGCCTCAGTAAGCCGGATCGATATCGAGCGTCCTGCGAAAAGCATCCGTGTGACTATCCACACTGCTCGTCCAGGCGTGATCATCGGTAAAAAAGGTGAAGACGTTGAGAAGATCCGTAAGCAAGTAGCCGCTATCGCTGGCGTACCTGCGCAGATCAATATCTCTGAGATCCGTAAGCCAGAGCTGGACGCAAAATTAGTTGCTGATTCAATCAGCAGCCAGTTAGAGCGTCGCGTAATGTTCCGTCGTGCCATGAAGCGCGCGGTACAAAACGCTATGCGTATTGGTGCTAAGGGTATCAAGGTACAAGTAAGCGGCCGTTTAGGCGGTGCTGAAATTGCCCGTGATGAATGGTACCGCGAAGGCCGTGTGCCACTGCACACCCTGCGTGCTGACATCGACTACAATACCTCAGAAGCACTGACTACTTACGGTATCATTGGTGTGAAAGTGTGGATTTTCAAAGGCGAGATCTTAGGTGGTCTGCCTCTGCAAAATAACGCCAACAACGCCAACAATAACAACCAGCCTAAAGCGCCGAAAAAACCGGCTCGTAAGGCTAAGTAAGGGTATTGAGCGATGTTGCAACCAAAACGTACAAAATTCCGGAAAGTGCACAAAGGCCGTAACCGCGGTCTGGCCTTAGTTGGCGATAAAGTCAGCTTCGGTACCTATGCACTGAAATCTGTAGAGCGTGGTCAACTGACTTCACGTCAAATTGAATCTGCACGTCGTGCTATGACGCGGGCTGTTAAGCGTGTTGGTAAGATCTGGATCCGTGTGTTCCCGGACAAACCAATTACTGCTAAGCCGCTGGAAGTACGTATGGGTAGTGGTAAAGGTTCTGTTGAATACTGGGTATGTCAGATTAAACCTGGCAAAGTCCTGTATGAAATGGACGGTGTGTCTGAAGAGTTAGCGCGCCACGCGTTCTCACTGGCTGCTGCTAAGCTGCCATTTAAGACAACCTTTGTAACGCGGACGGTAATGTGATGAAAGCCAGCGAATTGAAAACCAAAAGTGTTGAAGAGTTGAACACTGAATTGTTAGGTCTGTTACGTGAGCAGTTCAACCTGCGCATGCAAGCAGCTACTGGTCAGTTAGCTCAGACTCACTTATTGAAGCAGGTGCGTCGTGATATCGCGCGCGTTAAGACCATCTTAACCGAGAAGGCAGGTGCGTAATGACTGAAACTAACACCCGTACACTGCAAGGTAAGGTGATCAGCAACAAGATGGACAAGTCTATCACTGTTGCGATCGAGCGTTCGGTGAAACACCCAATCTATGGTAAGTTCATCAAGCGTACTACCAAGCTGCACGTACATGACGAAAACAATCAGTGTAAAGAAGGCGACGTTGTCACTATTCGTGAATGCCGTCCACTTTCCAAGACTAAGTCCTGGACTCTGGTTGCTGTCGTTGAAACAGCTGCTGAGTAATCCTCAGTGACTTGAAAACGGCTCCTTCGGGAGCCGTTTTTGTTTTTAAGACAGTCAGTTTGCTGCGGTTAAGTGGAGTGCCGGTTCGGCCGAATTGTTTTTATTTTAAACTACCACTTTTGCATAACTGCTGTTATAATCACGCGCCCTTCCTTTAGGGAGGGTTTTTATTATCGTAAGCAGCGTAACCTGAGAAGGTTACTTAGTAGAGTAGCGGAGCACTAAGATGATCCAGATGCAATCTATGCTGGAAGTCGCAGACAACAGCGGCGCGCGCAGCGTAATGTGTATTAAGGTCTTAGGTGGTTCGCATCGCCGTTATGCTGCAATTGGTGACGTCATCAAAGTTACTGTTAAGGAAGCCATTCCTCGCGGTAAAGTGAAAAAAGGTGACGTTCTGAATGCAGTGGTGGTGCGTACAGCTAAAGGCGTACGTCGTCAGGACGGGTCATTAATCCGTTTTGATCGTAATGCAGCAGTGTTGTTAAACAACAAGCTGGAACCGATCGGCACCCGTATTTTCGGGCCTGTAACACGTGAACTTCGTGGTGATAAATTCATGAAGATCGTGTCTCTGGCACCAGAAGTACTGTAAGGAGTCAGCATGGCTAGCAAAATCCGTCGTGATGACGAGGTAATTGTTCTTACTGGTAAGGACAAAGGTAAGCGCGGTAAAGTGACTAAAGTTTTAGTTTCTGAGAACCGTGTTTATGTTTCAGGCGTGAATCTGGTTAAGAAGCACCAGAAACCTGTTCCGGCTATCAACCAGCCAGGCGGTATCGTCGAGAAAGAAGCCTCAATTCATGTTTCAAACGTAGCGATTTTCAACCCTAAAACGGGTAAAGCAGATCGCGTAGGTTTCCGTTTTGAAGATGGCAAAAAAGTCCGTTTCTTCAAATCGAATAACGAAGTAATTTAATTGCTATTGGAGTAATACGATGGCGAAACTGCATGAGATTTACAAAGACACCGTAGTCCCAGAACTGATGAAACAGTTCGGCTACACCAGCGTCATGCAAGTCCCTCGGATTGAAAAAATCACACTCAACATGGGTGTGGGTGAAGCCGTAGCTGACAAGAAGATCCTTGAGAACGCGGTAGCTGATTTAACAGCTATCTCTGGCCAAAAGCCATTAGTGACCAAGGCGCGTAAGTCAGTAGCCAGCTTCAAAATCCGTCAAGGCTACCCTATTGGCGCAAAAGTGACCCTGCGCGGCGAGCGTATGTGGGATTTCTTAGAGCGTTTAGTCTCTATCGCTATCCCGCGTATCCGTGACTTCCGTGGCGTAAGCTCGAAGTCATTCGATGGCCGTGGTAACTACAGTATGGGCGTACGTGAGCAAATCATTTTCCCTGAAATCGATTACGATAAAGTAGATGCAGTACGTGGTTTAGATATCACTATTACTACAACTGCTCGTAGCGATGACGAGGGTCGTGCATTACTTGCCGCGTTCAACTTCCCGTTCAAGAAATAAGGTGTAGGGTCATGGCAAAACAATCAATGAAAGCACGTGAATTAAAGCGTGCACAACTGGTAGCCAAGTTCGCTGCTAAGCGTCATGAACTGAGAGATCTGATTGCTAATCCGGCCACTTCTGATGAAGACCGTTGGGCTGCAGTTCTTAAGTTACAGACGTTGCCGCGTGATTCAAGCCCATCACGTCAACGTAATCGTTGCCGTGTAACAGGTCGTCCACACGGTTATCTGCGCAAGTTCGGTATGAGCCGTATCAAGGTTCGTGAAGCTGCAATGCGCGGTGAAATTCCTGGCCTTCGTAAGGCTAGCTGGTAAGAATCACGGGAGTAACGAGCTATGAGTTTGCAAGATCCAGTAGCGGATATGTTTACTCGCATCCGTAACGGCCAAGCGGCTAACAAAGTTGCGGTTAAAATGCCTTCTTCAAAACTGAAGACGGCAATTGCGAAAGTATTGAAAGACGAAGGTTACATCGCCGATTTCGCGGTATCTGGTGACGTTAAGCCAGAGCTGGAAGTGACATTAAAGTACTTCCAGGGCAAATCTGTAATTGAAACTATCGATCGTGTTAGTCGTCCAGGCCTGCGAATCTATAAGAAGAGCGGCGAATTACCTAAGGTAATGGGCGGTTTAGGTGTGGCCATCGTGTCAACATCTAAAGGACTAATGACTGACCGTGCCGCGCGCAAGGTTGGTATCGGTGGCGAAATCATCGGCTACGTAGCGTAACGGAGGTAGTAATCTATGTCTCGTGTTGCTAAGGCCCCAGTCACTCTGCCAGCCGGCGTTTCTGTAACGCAGAACGGTCAGGTAGTGGCACTGAAGGGCAAAAACGGCGAGTTAACATTAAATGTTAACCCAGCGGTTGAGATCGTTGTTGATGGTAACGTACTGCGTACTGTACCACGCGAAGGTTTCGAAAACGCTAACGCACAAGCGGGTACTGCCCGTGCACTGCTGAACAGCATGGTTATCGGTGTGACCGACGGCTTCACTCAGAAGCTGGAATTAGTAGGCGTGGGTTACCGTGCTAAAGCTGAAGGTAAGGTATTAAACCTGAGCCTGGGCTTCTCGCACCCGGTAGCGTTCCAGGTTCCTGCTGGTATCACTATTGAAACACCAACTCAGACCGAAATTCTGGTTAAAGGTGCTGATAAGCAGTTAGTTGGTCAGGTATCTGCCAACATCCGTGCATATCGTAAGCCAGAGCCTTACAAAGGCAAGGGTGTACGTTATGCGAATGAAAACGTGCGTCGTAAAGAAGCGAAGAAAAAGTAAGGTAGGACGATGGATAAGAAACTTGCTCGTCTGCGTCGTGCCAAACGCGTCCGCAGAAATATTATCGAACAAGGTGCGAATCGCCTGGTGGTACACCGTACCCCACGTCACATCTACGCTCAGCTGATCGCGCCAAATGCCGAAGTGATTGCTGCTGCTTCAACTGTTGAAGCCTCTATCGCAGAATCTCTGAAGTACACTGGTAACGTAGAAGCGGCCAAGGCTGTAGGTAAAGCGATCGCCGAACGTGCAGTAGCCAAAGGCGTTACTGCTTGTGCTTTTGACCGTAGCGGCTTCCGCTACCATGGTCGCGTGCAGGCGTTAGCAGACGCAGCGCGTGAAGCCGGTCTTCAGTTCTAGGAGTAGCTCATGGCTAACGAAGAAGTTAAACAACAATCTGACTTACAAGAGAAGCTTGTTGCTGTTAACCGCGTGTCAAAAGTGGTAAAAGGTGGTCGTATTTTCAGCTTCACCGCTCTGACAGTGGTAGGCGATGGCAATGGCCGTGTTGGTTTCGGTTATGGTAAAGCGCGCGAAGTTCCAGCTGCTATTCAAAAGGCAATGGAAAAAGCCCGCCGCAACATGACTCAGGTTGAATTAAATGGTAACACACTGCACCACCCAACTAAGGGTGTGCACTCAGGTTCGAATGTTTATATGCAGCCAGCTGCAGAAGGTACAGGTCTGATCGCCGGTGGTGCTATGCGCGCCGTGCTGGAAGTTGCCGGTATCCAGAACATTCTGTCTAAGTGTTACGGTTCAACCAACCCAATTAACGTAGTTCGCGCCACTATCAACGCGCTGGCGGCTGTTAAGTCTCCGGCTCAGGTAGCGGCAAAACGCGGTTTACGCGTTGACGATATTCTGGGGTAATTTGCCATGGCGAAGAAAACAATTAAAGTCACCCAAGTGAAGTCAAGCATCGGTCGTTTACCGAAGCACAAGGCTTCATTACTGGGTCTGGGTTTACGTGGTATCGGTCACACCGTTGAAGTTGAAGACACTCCTTCAGTTCGCGGTATGATCAACGCCGTTTACTACATGGTTAAAGTGGAGGAGTAACAGATGTTATTAAATACTCTTGCTCCAGCACCAGGTGCCAAGAAAGAAAAGCGCCGTCTGGGCCGTGGTATCGGTTCTGGCTTAGGTAAAACCGGTGGCCGTGGTCACAAAGGTTTAAAATCACGCTCTGGCGGTAAAGTACGTCCAGGTTTCGAAGGCGGTCAAATGCCTCTGAAGCAGCGTTTACCTAAGTTCGGTTTCACTTCTCTGAAATCTCTGGTTTCTGCTGAAGTACGTTTACACGAAATCGCTGCTGTTAACGGTGATGTGGTTGATCTGGCTTCATTAATGGAAGCTAACATCATTGCCCGCACTGTGAAGTTCGCTAAAGTTGTGCTGTCTGGCGAGATCACTCGTCCGGTAACCGTAAAAGGTTTAGGCGTAACTAAAGGCGCGCGTGCAGCAATCGAAGCCGCTGGCGGTAAAGTCGAAGAATAATAAGGATAGTACGCAATGGCTAAACCAGGTTCGGACTCAAGAGCAGCAAAAGGCGGATTCAGCGAGCTGAAATCTCGTCTGTTGTTTGTGCTCTTAGCCATAATCGTTTTCCGGTTAGGCTCATTTGTGCCAATTCCTGGAATTGACGCCACCGTGCTAGCTCAGTTATTCGAGCAACAAAGAGGTACCATCGTTGAAATGTTTAACATGTTCAGCGGTGGTGCTCTCGAGCGTGCTTCGGTCTTTGCGTTAGGCATTATGCCGTACATCTCAGCCTCTATTATTGTACAGTTATTGACGGTAATGCATCCGGCAATGGCTGAACTGAAGAAAGAGGGTGAGGCTGGCAAACGCAAAATTAACCAATATACACGCTACGGTACCTTAGCATTAGCGATTTTACAGTCTATTGGTATAGCTACTGGCTTGCCAAATATGATGCCAGGGTTAGTACTTAACCCAGGTTTTGCATTTTACTTTACCGCGGTAATCAGCTTGGTTACCGGCACCATGTTCTTAATGTGGTTAGGTGAGCAAATTACAGAACGCGGCATCGGTAACGGTATTTCGCTGCTAATTTTCACCGGTATTGTTGCTGGCTTCCCGTCTGCTATTGGTCAGACGATTGAGCAGGCACGTCAGGGCGATTTGCACTTTTTACTGTTAGTAGCTATTGGTGTGATTGTTATTGCGATTACCTGGTTCGTAGTGTTCTTTGAACGCGGCCAGCGTCGTATTGTGGTTAACTATGCCAAGCGTCAGCAAGGCCGTCAGGTATTTGCCGCGCAAAGCAGCCATTTACCGTTAAAGGTTAATATGGCCGGTGTTATTCCACCGATCTTTGCCTCTAGCATTATTCTGTTCCCTGGCACTATTGCCAGTTGGTTCGGATCAGGTGAGGGTATGGTAGCCAACTTCTTACAGGAGTTAGCGCTAACATTATCTCCGGGACAACCGCTGTATATGATGTTATACTCAGCAGCGATTATTTTCTTCTGTTTCTTCTATACTGCGTTGGTATTCAACCCGCGTGATACAGCTGACAACCTGAAGAAGTCCGGAGCCTTTATTCCTGGCATCCGTCCTGGTGAGCAGACATCAAAATACATTGATAAAGTGATGACGCGGTTAACCTTAGCCGGTGCCCTGTACATTACCTTTATTTGTTTGGTTCCTGAATTCATGATGGTGGCGTGGAACGTACAGTTCTACTTCGGTGGTACATCGTTACTGATTATCGTCGTCGTTATCATGGACTTCATGGCACAGGTACAGACGCATCTGATGTCGCATCAGTATGATTCTGTGCTGAAAAAGGCAAATCTTAAAGGCATAGGCCGTTAAGATATTTTGCGGAGTTAAGTTATGAAAGTACGAGCTTCCGTTAAGAAGATCTGCCGTAACTGCAAAGTGATCAAACGTAATAACGTCGTTCGCGTAATTTGCAGTGAGCCGAAGCACAAACAACGCCAAGGCTAATAGCAGAAAATTACGATAAGGCGGGCTGAACTTTTAGTTGAGCCCCTTTATTGTTTGCAATATGAGCGCCATTTGAGTATCCTTACGGGCTTTTCAAATTGGCACCTTTTAATTTCAGATAGGAGAACGTTAGTGGCCCGTATCGCTGGCATTAACATCCCCGATAATAAACATGCAGTGATTTCACTGACTTATGTTTATGGTATCGGTAAGACCCGCTCAAAAGCTATTTTAGCTGCAGTGGGTATCGAAGAGACAACGAAGATCGCAACTTTAAGCGATGCTCAGCTGGACTCTTTACGTGACGAAGTTGCAAAATACACCGTTGAAGGTGACTTGCGCCGTGAAATCACATTAAACATTAAGCGTTTAATGGACCTGGGTTGCTACCGTGGCCTGCGCCACCGTCGTAGTCTGCCGGTTCGTGGTCAGCGCACTAAGACAAATGCGCGTACCCGTAAGGGCCCACGTAAAGCGATTAAGAAATAAGGTGATTCAACATGGCTAAAGCACCAGTTCGTACTCGTAAACGGGTAAAAAAGCAAGTTTCAGATGGTATGGCTCATATCCATGCTTCTTTCAACAACACCATTGTGACGATCACTGATCGTCAGGGCAATGCACTGTGCTGGGCAACTGCCGGTGGTTCAGGTTTCCGTGGTTCACGTAAATCTACACCATTCGCTGCTCAGGTAGCTGCAGAGCGTGCAGGTGCTGCTGCACAAGAATATGGTCTGAAAAACCTTGAAGTCTTTGTGAATGGCCCAGGCCCAGGTCGTGAATCAGCGATTCGCGCACTGAATGCCGCTGGTTACAAAATCACAAATATCACCGACGTGACGCCAATCCCGCATAACGGTTGCCGTCCACCTAAAAAACGTCGCGTGTAATCACAGCGCTTCACGGATTATTGGAGAAAGAAGATGGCAAGATATTTGGGTCCTAAGCTCAAACTGAGTCGTCGCGAAGGTACAGATCTGTTCCTGAAGAGCGGCGTGAGAGCAATCGATTCAAAGTGTAACTTAACTACAGCTCCTGGTCAGCACGGTGCCCGTCGTGGCCGTCTGTCAGACTACGGTTTACAGTTACGCGAGAAGCAAAAAGTACGTCGTATTTATGGCGTATTAGAAAAGCAGTTCCGTAATTACTACAAAGAAGCTGCGCGTTTGAAAGGTAATACCGGTGAAAACCTGTTAGCGTTGTTAGAGTCTCGCTTAGACAACGTGGTATACCGGATGGGTCTGGCTAGCACGCGTGCAGAAGCACGTCAGCTGGTAAGCCACAAAGCAATCATGTTAGATGGTCGCGTGGTGAATGTTCCATCACATACTGTATTACCTGAACAAGTTGTTTCAGTTCGTGAAAAAGCGAAAAAGCAAGCCCGTATCGGCGCTGCTTTAGAGCTGGCTGCACAACGTGAAAAGCCAACTTGGATCGAAGTAGACTCAACGAAGCTGGAAGGCGTATTCAAACGTCAACCTGAGCGTTCAGATCTGTCTGCTGACATCAACGAACAGTTAATCGTCGAGCTTTACTCTAAGTAAGGCTAATTGTTAAGAGAGGATATATGCAGGGTTCTGTCACCGAATTCCTTAAGCCGAGATTAGTTGGTATCGAAAGGATCAACCCAACTCGTGCCAAAGTTACTTTGGAACCACTTGAGCGCGGTTTCGGGCATACCTTGGGCAACGCGTTACGTCGTATTCTGTTATCGTCCATGCCAGGTTGTGCTGTGACTGAAGTAGAAATCGACGGCGTGCTCCATGAGTACAGTGCCAAAGAAGGTGTACAGGAAGATATCATTGATATCCTTCTGAACCTGAAAGGCCTCGCCGTACGCCTGGAAGACAAAGACGAAGTCACCCTGACTTTAACGAAAAAAGGTGCCGGCCCTGTAACTGCTGGAGACATCCAGCGTGGCGACGGTGTGGTAATCGTTAATCCTGATCATGTTATCTGCAACCTGACTGGCGAAACTGAATTCAGTATGCGCCTGAAAGTTGAGCGTGGTCGTGGTTATGTGCCTGCATCAGCTCGTTTTTCCTCAGACGATGACGAACGTCCAATCGGACGTCTGTTACTGGATGCGTCTTTCAGCCCGGTAGAGCGTATTGCTTACACCGTTGAAGCCGCCCGGGTAGAACAGCGTACCGACCTGGATAAACTGATTATCGACATGGAAACCAACGGCACTGTTGAGCCAGAGGAAGCCATTCGTCGCGCAGCAACAATTCTGGCTGAACAGCTGGAGTTCTTCGTTGAACTGCGTGATAAGAGTGAGCCAGAGAAACGTGAAGAGAAGCCGGAGTTCGATCCGATTCTGTTACGGCCGGTTGATGATTTAGAGCTAACGGTTCGTTCTGCTAACTGCTTAAAGGCAGAGCAGATTCAGTACATCGGTGATCTGGTGCAGCGTACCGAGGTTGAGCTGTTGAAAACGCCTAACCTGGGTAAGAAGTCACTTACCGAAATCAAAGACGTGCTGGCATCACGCGGTTTATCTCTGGGCATGCGCCTGGAAAACTGGCCGCCAGCTAGTTTGGTAAACAAAGACTAACCAGATACCAGTTCCTGGTTTAGTGAGAAGGAATAGATCATGCGCCATCGCAAGAGTGGTCGTCAATTAAATCGGAATAGCAGCCACCGTACTGCAATGTTCCGCAACATGGCAAGCTCGTTGGTGAAGCACGAAATCATCAAAACGACTTTGCCAAAAGCTAAAGAGTTACGTCGTGTGATCGAGCCATTGATCACTCTGGCAAAGAACGACAGCGTTGCAAATCGCCGTCTGGCTTTCGCCCGTACTCGTGATAAAGAAGTGGTAGGTTTATTGTTCAACGTATTAGGCCCGCGTTACAACGCGCGTCCAGGTGGTTACACTCGTATTCTGAAGTGTGGCTTCCGTGCGGGTGACAATGCACCTATGGCTTACATCGAATTAGTTGATCGTCCGGAAACGGCACTGCCAGTTGAAGAAACTGCAGCTGAGTAATCACTGATTCTCGTAAAAACCGGGCTTATGCCCGGTTTTTTTATGCCCTTTTTTTGTCTGCTGCTTTGTGCGGGTGATATCGTTTCTTTATGCTGGTTTTATCGTTAAGATAAAATTTTACAGCTATCGGGAACCCGCATGAGAATCTTTGCCTGTTTGTTACTTGTTCTAACACTCTATCCGCAAACGACGTTGGCGCAGCAGGATCCTTGCCAGCATTTTCCAGCGGCTAGCAGTTGCCAACCCTTGCTCCCTTTGCTTGAGCAAGGTCAACAGCAGTCTGCGTTATTAAAGCAGGTGCTGGCGGCAAGTGAAGCTTATCAGCTACAGATCCTTTATACCCGTATCGAATTACCCACAGCTGATGGCCAGCTACCGAAGCTCCATTATTACCACTACCGGGTACAACCTGAGCACTACTTCTATCCGGCCAGTACAGTGAAGCTACCGTTGGCAGCTCTGGCCTTGCAGTGGTTGAATGAACAGGCAACACATGGCCTAACTCTGGACACGACCATGCTGACCGATAGTCAGCGTCCACCGCAAACCGCGGCACATAGTGATAGCAGTAGCGAAACCGGCTTACCCAGTGTTGGGCATTATATTCAGAAGATTTTACTGGTTAGCGATAATGACGGTAGTAACCGCCTATACGAATTAATGGGCCAGCAATATATAAACGAGCAATTGAAAGCGAAAGGTCTGACAGCGACTATCATCAACCACCGCTTAAGTGTGCCCTTTAATGATGAAGATAACCGTTATTTTAACCCGATACGTTTTGTCGATGCCGCGGGTAATACATTATTGGCATTGCCAGAGCGACAGATCGCTGAGTCCTATGCCAATCCGGATCAGCCTAAACTTGGCAAAGCTTACTATCAGCGCGGTGAACTGATCGCGCAGCCGATGGACTTTACCTATAAGAACCGACAGTCGCTGATAGACTTTGATGGTGTAGTTAAACGTATCCTGATGCCGCAGCTGTTTCCGGTGCAGCAGCGCTTTAACATCAGTGAATCACAACGGCAATTTCTACTGCGCTATATGCGGATGCTGCCCCGGCAAAGCCAGTATCCAGCCTACCCGGAATCGGAATATCCGGATACCTATGTGAAGTACTTTTTAAAAGGCGACACGCAACAGCGCTTGCCTGAGTATATCCACTACCATAATAAAAACGGCCAGGCCTATGGTCATGTAATAGATGGCGCCTATATCGAAGATACTAAGCATGGGATCGCCTTCTTCCTGACAGCGATCCTCTATACCAATGCGAACCAGATCCTTAATGACGATACTTATGAAACTGACAGCATAGGTCAGCCGTTCCTGCGTGAACTGGGCTCCTTGTTATATCAGCAGGAGTTATTGCGACTACAGCAAGCCAGCGATTAAGTTTGAGATCGCGTCATACGGCGAGTGATCCGCTGAACTTTGCAGCGGATCGCGCAAAAGATCGCCCATCCCAACAAGGATCGTTTAAAAAACACCCGAACGATCCTTTTTCCTGAAAAAAGATCTTGAACAAGTTTTTCGGATCTCTATAATGCGCATCCACAGACGGG
>NZ_LZEJ01000048.1:0-15995 GCF_001704375.1 Alishewanella sp. HH-ZS
TATTATTCTCCGGTACCGGTCTGAGGTCAGAGCTCTGGCCGGTACCGGAGTGCTGTGGATAACTTTAGTGATGAAGAATTTATTGCTCAGTCAGCGGCTTATCGTTATTCTAAAGCTAAGGGTTCACAAAGGTTATGTAACAGATGTTGCAGCAATTTTGGCGTAGGTTTTCAGGTCAGGCTCCGGGCGTTAGATCCTTGCTGGTACTACATCTGCAGGAACACCAAATTCATCTCTTGTCGGCGCGGGCGGATAAGCTTAAATCCGGCTTATCTGCCCCGGTAAGCCGGCTTGTGCCGTTACAGGGCGCAACAGTGTTAACGGCCTTGCCAGCCCTGTTAAAAGAGTTACCGGCGAGTGCGGTCAGTATCGTGTTGGGCCCGGAGCATTATCAGTTACTGCCGCTGGATAAACCCAATATCCCTGCCGCTGAAATGCATCAGGCTTTGCCCTGGCTGCTGAAAGACATCTGTAATTTGCCACCGGAAGATATGCAGCTCGACTATCTTGATATGCCGGCAACTGCCGGTGCCAGTGCTAAGGTGAATGTGGTGGTTGCCAGTAAAGGTTTTTTACAGCAACTCTGTAAGCTGCTGGTCGACGCCGGCCATCAGCCTCAGCAAATTCTGGCCGAAGAATTGTTAAGTCGCGATCTGTTACCGTCGCAGGGGCCGACCCGGTTAATTGTGCAACAACAGCCCGGTCATGAAGTGATTTTAAAGGTCGTTCGCGACGGCCAGCTCTGCTTTAGCAGGCATTTACGTGGTTACCAGCAGCTGTTGAAGAGCAGTAGCACTGAGTTACAGTTTGGCTTGCTGGATAACTTGCTGCTGGAAGTGCAGCGCTCGATGGATTTTATTGAAGCCCAGCTGAAGTTACCTCCGGTGCGTGAAATTTTGCTACTGCTGGCGCACCCGCAGTTAGCCGAGCTGCCGGCGTTATTTCAACAAGCCGGCTTTAATCAGGCCAAGGTGCTAACCCTACCTGATAATTGGCAGTGGGCACGACAGCTGGAGCTGCCATTACACTGGCCAGCGATAGTGGCGCTGCATCGTCTACAGCAACCGGTAGAGGTGACCCTTGAAGCAGCAAGTTAATCTCTTTTCTGCCAGCTTATTGCCGGCACAACCGGTATTGCCGCTGCGCAATCTGGGGATTTATAGCGCCGTATTAGTCGGGCTTATGCTGCTGTTGATGGCAGCATTCAGTTATCTGAGTCAACAGCAATTACAGACAGTGCAGGCGTTACAATTACAGCAGCAACAATTACAGCAACAAGCCGAAACCTTGCAACTGGCTTTATTGCAACGACAGCCAGACAGCCAGTTGCAGCAGCAATTGCTGCTGGCGCAGCAGGATCAGCTGCGACGTCAGGCCTTGTTACAGTTTTTGTTACAGCAGCAAAACGGTACCCGTTTTAGCCCGGTACTGACGGCATTAGTAAAAATAGACCGGCCGGAGCTTTGGTTAGAGCGCTTTCGTCTGAGCAGTAATGGCAGCAGTTGGCAGGGACTAACCCAACAACCGGCCAGTGTCGCGCTCTGGTTAAATGAGCTGTCACAAATCAGCGAATTAAAAGGCCAGCAATTTCAGCAGGTGCAGTTACAACAGCAGGCGGAGTCGTCGTTAGTGCAATTTAAACTGGATAGCCGCCCGGGAGTAACGCCATGAGCGCAACCAGCTGGCAGCAATTAAATACACGTTATGACGCGCTGAAGCTAAGAGAAAAGCGGTTAGTTTTCTTCGGCCTGCTATTAGTGCTGGCTTATTTGTTATTGATATTGCTGATAGAACCGGCCTGGCTGCGCTATCAGCAGGCGCAGCGTCAAAGCTCGCAACTGCAGCAGCAACTGGCAGCATTAACGGCGCAAAATGAACAGCTGGCTCAAGAGCTTAGTGTTGATATTAACCAGCCGCTGCGCCAACAACTGGCACAGCAACTTGAGCTGAATCAGCAGCAGGCAGAGCAACTTAAACCCTTTCAGGCCCGTTTTATCACCGGTAGCCAAACTGTGGCGCTGTTACACGATGTCCTTGCCGAACTGAAAGCCTTACAGCTAGTGTCATTACAAGCAGCTCCCGCGCAGCCCATGCATCTGCCGGGACAAGACAGTGCTGAACCGCCGGCTCTGTATCAACACCTGACCACTGTCGTGGTGCAGGGGACATATGACGAGCTGCAGCAGTTAGTGCAGGCATTAGAACGCTTGCCCTGGCTACTGCGCTGGCAACAACTGGACTATCAGGTCCAACAACATCCGCTGGCGCATCTGACGCTGCAACTGGCTACGGTAAGTGAACATGAAAGCTATATTCAGTTTTAGTCTGTTGCTGTTGGCACTGCCACTGCTGGCCGATCCGACCCGGCCTCCGGCAACAGTGCAGGCACAGCAGCAGGGCGCTCAGAGTGCGGCTGCGGCGGGTCCGCGGCTGGAACTGATTATTGAGACAGCCAGTGGTTATCAGGCTATGCTAAATGGCAACTTAGTCAAAGCCGGCGATCGTTTCGGGCACTACCGGGTGCAGAGTATTACGGCTGAACGTGTCGTGTTGGTTGGCGATAGCGGGCAGTTACAACTTTCGATTAATAATAAAAAGATCAAAACCTATGAACCTTAGTCGTCTGAGTTATTCCGTTGTCGCCGTATCCTCGCTGCTGTTAGCCGGTTGCAAGATCACACCGGATCCCAAGGTCACTGCCGATGCCACTAATCAGTTATCGCAGGCGGCGTCTATGCCGGCACCTGTGGTGGCAAATCCTGCGGTACCTTTAGCGGTGCAACAGGAAGTGCTGGCCGAATCGCTGCGGCCGCTGCTGCGCAATGAACCCCGATTTAATGTGAATGCGCAGGATGTGGCCTTGCCGGATTTTCTGCGCTCGCTGGTGGCGGATACGCCATACAGTATGGTGGTACACCCCGAGGTGAGCGGCCGCATCAGCCTGCAGTTAAAGCAGGTTACGTTGGCCGAGACGTTGGAGCAGGTCAGACAGCTGTTTGGCTTAGATGTGCGGCAAAGTGGCAGTATCTTTCAGGTATTTCCGGCGGCGCTGCGTACCGAAACTATCGCCGTTAACTATTTGATGTTACAGCGTCAGGGCTTGTCGGCCATTACCGTGAACTCGGGTGGCGTCTCGCAAAACAGTAATAATCAAAGTAATCAGAATAACCGCGGCAATTTTAATAGCAATAATCTGGGTAGCAGCAATAGCCTGGGAAACCGGGGCTCGATGGGTAATCAGCAGCAGTTTAGTGGCAGCAGTATCCAAACCGAGAACCGCACTGATTTTTGGAAAGATTTAGAGCAAACGCTGCAGGCCTTTTTAGCTCAAGCACCGGAGCGAATGGTGGTGGTTAGTCCGCAGGCTGGCCTGGTAACAGTACGCGCCATGCCGGATGAAATTGCGGCCATCCGTGCCTTTCTGGGGCAAACTGAGCAGCATTTGCAGCGCCAGGTGGTACTGGAAGCACGGATTATTGAAGTTACACTTAATGACGATTACCAGCAGGGGATTAACTGGCAAAATGCCCTGGCCTCTATTCGCAGCACCGAGTTTAACTTAACGACCTCTGGTATTACCCCGGCAAACGCCTTAACTGCTCAGCTGGGCGGCGTAACGGCGATCAGTTTTAATAATGCCGACTTTAACGGTGTGATTAACCTGCTGCAAACGCAGGGCAATGCCCAGGTCTTATCCAGCCCTCGGGTTACGGCGATGAATAATCAAAAGGCGGTGATTAAGGTTGGCCAGGATGAGTACTTTGTGACCGATGTGACCAGTAACACTACCATTGCCGGCACCGGTGCCACCACCACCTCACCCAACATCAGTTTACAGCCGTTTTTCTCCGGTATCGCACTGGACGTGACACCACAAATTGATGCCCAGGGAGCGGTGATCCTGCATGTTAACCCGTCGGTAACCGAAACCTCGGAGCAAAGCAAAACCATCCGTTTTAGTGACGAAACCGTGGTGTTGCCGCTGGCGCAAAGTAATATCCGCCAGTCGGATACCCTGATCCGCGCCCGTAGCGGTGAGATAGTGGTCATTGGTGGCCTGATGCAAACGGTGAAGTCTGATTCGGTGTCACGTACGCCAATCCTGGGGGCGATTCCGGGGCTGGGCCAGCTATTTACCAGCAAACGGCAAATCGAACAGAAGAAAGAGCTGGTGATCCTGTTAAAGCCGACGGTAGTCGAGCCGGGTGTCTGGCAGCAGCAAATTGGCCAATCCAGCGAGCAGCTGCAGCGCTGGCAGCAAGGGCAATAACGCATGTATACCGGCTATTTTCAGCTGACGCAGATCCCGTTCAGTCTGACGCCGGATACCGCATTTTATTTGCAACTCCCCCAGCATGAAGCCGCGCTGACCACCTTGCGTACCGCTATTGACAGTGGCGAGGGCTTTATCAAGGTTACCGGTGAAGTCGGGACCGGTAAAACGCTGCTTTGCCGTTTGCTGCTCAAGCACGCGCCGGCCAGTTGGCAGTTGGCGTATTTGCCGGATCCGGCACTGACACCGCTGGAGTTACGCTGGGCGCTGGCGCAGGAACTGGGGTTGAAATACTCGGCTAATATCGATACCCCGCAGTTACTGCAATTATTACAACGTCAGCTGATCTTGCTGGCCGGGCAGCAAAAACGGGTGGTGCTGGTCATTGATGAAGCTCAGGCACTGCCGGATGATACGCTTGAAACGCTGCGGCTATTAACCAATCTGGAAACCGAGCAGCAAAAATTATTACAGGTGGTGTTATTTGCTCAGCCTGAGCTTGATAAAAGGCTGGCGAGTTCTGCTTTTCGCCAGTTACAACAACGTATTACCTTTTCGCAGCAACTTACAGGAATGACCGCAGCACAGCTGCAGCATTATGTGCAGCACCGCTTACAGATCGCCGGCTCTACGCAGCAGCGTTTTTCTGTTACGGCATTAAAGCTGCTGCATGTATACAGCCGGGGTATTCCCAGGCTGGTGAATATTCTGGCGCACAAATGCCTGATGCTGGCTTATGGCGAGGGCGCAGCGCAGGTTAACTGGCGTCATATCCGTTTTGCCGCCGCAGATACAGCGGCAGTGCGCTGCCGTTCACATCACTGGCCGTTGCTGGGCCCGGCTTTACTCTGGTTAACGGCATTAAGGGTAAGCGGATGAGTGTGATTAATAAAATGCTGCAGGATTTAGAGAAGCGCCAGGCCAGCACTAATGCTATTGGCCATTCTGCTGCGTTAAACACCGACGTCCGCGGCGATAAGCCTTCGCAAAGTCATTGGCGACGTAATCTGCTGCTATTTGTGCTGGGCTTTTTAAGCTATCAGCTGGTGAAGTACTTTTGGTTTGATACTGATAAGTCTCTGGCTTTGCCGCAGTTCCAATCCCAGCCTCAGTCCCAGATCAGCGTGGCCTCACCGGCCTTAGCTGTTACTGAAACTGTCGCGTCTGAGCCAGCGACAGCTTTGCCACTTTCGCTTACCGAAACCGCTGCTGCTGGCTCGCCAACCAATACGATGATACCGGCCGCAGCGCAGAACACGGCTGTCATTAGCAGCCAAAATGCGGTTGTGCTGGTTGCGTCGGCGCAGCCATTGGCAGAGATACCCGAAACAGAGAACTCCGTGACTGAGAACCCAACTAAGCGGCAAACATCAAAAGAACAAGATGTAGCCTTGGGAGCTGAGCCAACAAAGCCTGTTGTAGTCGCGACAACTCAGATCCTGCCGCCAGCAAACCGTAGTTCCGGGCAACAAGCACCTGCTTCAATTCAAGCCGGTAGCGGTCAGCTGGCGATTGAGCAAAGCCGGCCATCCTTTTTAGAACAACAGATGTCGCAGGCCGCGGCCTTAGTGGCGGCCGGGCAGTTACAACAGGCCTTGCTTGAGCTTAATTCGCCGGTTTCGGCCGGCGAGTTTCCGGAGTATCTGGCACTCAGGGCTGCGATCCTGCAGCAACAGCAGGACTGGCCGGCGGCGCTCTCGCTATATCAACAGCTTTTAACCGTTGAGCCGGCGCATCCGGGCTGGAATCTGGCTGCGGGAATAGCGGCGGCACAGCAGGGGCAACAGGCATTGGCCAGGCAGTATTATCAGCAAGCCTGGCAACAACAGCAGCGTTTGGCACCGGCCAGCCAGCAATTTTTACAACAACAACTGAATCAGATGAACTAACACCATGCAAAAACCAAAACTTAAAATGCGGCTGGGCGATCTGCTGGTTCACGAAAAAATTATCAGTGAACAGCAACTGCTGGAAGCCTTAAAGCGGCAGCAGGAAAGCGGTCGCAAGTTAGGCGCGACGCTGATTGAGCTGAATTTTTTGTCGGAGCAGCAGCTATTACAATTTTTGGCGCAGCAGCTGCAGCTGCCTTTTTTGGATATTGCACAGCGACGGATTGAAGCTAGGGATGCCCAGCTATTATCCGAAGTACAGGCGCGTCGCTTTCGGGCGCTGGTGTTGGAAGCCAATGAGCAATCCGTATTACTGGGAATGAGCGATCCGGCGGATCTGACGGCGCTGGATCAGTTATCGCAGTTTCTGGCGCCGCGGGAGATTCGACTCGCGGTAGTGCGGGAAAGCCAGCTAATGCAGGCGTTTGATACCCTGTACCGACGCACCAAAGATATTGAAAGTTTTGCCACCCAGCTCAAGCAGGAATACGGTGCTGCGCCTGAGCAGGAGTTTGCGCTGGCCGAGCAGTCGGAAGCCGACAACACCATCTCGCGGTTACTGCAGTCGATTTTTGAAGACGCAGTGCAGGTCCGGGCTTCGGATATTCATATTGAGCCGGATGAAAAAGTGCTGCGCATTCGTCAGCGGATTGATGGTGTGCTGCAAGAAAATATCCTGAATGAGGTCAGTATCGCGTCGGCACTGGTACTGCGCTTAAAGCTGATGGCCAGTCTCGATATTTCGGAAAAACGTTTGCCGCAGGACGGCCGCTTTCAGATCACGGTAAAGCAACATAAGATTGATGTGCGGATGTCGACTATGCCGGTGCAATATGGCGAGTCGGTGGTTATGCGCTTACTGGATCAATCGGCCGGGGTACTGACACTGGAAGATACCGGTATGCCGGAGCAGATGCTGCGCCGGCTCAGACGCATTATGCAAAGCCCGCATGGCATGTTGCTCGTTACCGGGCCAACCGGTTCCGGTAAAACCACCACACTGTATGGCATGTTAAGTGAACTGAATCAGCCGGGCAGTAAGATTATTACGGTGGAAGATCCGGTGGAATACCGCCTGCCAAGGATAAATCAGGTGCAGGTGAACCCGAAAATTGATTTAAGTTTTAGCAAGGTACTCAGGACCACGCTGCGGCAAGACCCGGACATTATTATGGTGGGCGAGATGCGCGATCAGGAAACGGCCGAAATGGGCCTGCGTGGCGCTTTAACCGGTCACCTGGTGTTGTCTACCCTGCATACTAATGATGCGGTAACCAGTACCCTACGCTTAATTGATATGGGCGCCGCGCCTTATCTGGTGGCGAGTGCACTACGCGCTATTATTGCACAGCGCCTGGTACGCCGGCTGTGCGAATATTGTAAAACTCCATACCAGCCGGATGAGCTGGAGCAAAACTGGCTGCGTCATCATAAAATTCCGGAAGGTACGCCTTTCTGGCATGGGCCCGGCTGTCAGTCCTGTAATAATACCGGTTACAAGGGGCGGCTCGGGGTGTTCGAGCTGCTGGTACTGACTAAGCCGCTGGCTGATGCCCTTAGGCGAAACGATGCTGAGGCCTTTACCAGCTTGGCATATCACAGCGAGGGTTTTGTCAGCCTGGGACTGATGGCACTGGACTACGCCCGTAAAGGCGTGACCAGCCTGGAAGAGGTGATGAAGGTATCGGAGTATCTGGAGTCAGACCCGCAAAGCGCCTTTAGCGCGCTGTTAGCAGAGAGTTAAGCCGATGCCCGGTTTTCAGTATAGCGCCCGTGATTTAAAGGGGCAGCCGGTAGCGGGGCAGTTAGAGGCTGCGGATCTGGCCGCCGCGGCTAACACGCTGCGTGAGCGCGGCTTGATCCCTGTTGCGATTAACCCGCTGGCAGAGAGCAAGGGCGCAAGTTGGTTTAGTTGGCAGGCTAAAGTTGGGCTGGATGAACTGATTATCTTTTCCCGGCAAATGTACTCGCTAAACAAAGCGGGGATCCCGATTATCCGCGCCATTAGCAGCTTACTGGAAAGTGCCCGTTCGGTGGCGATGCAACGGGTACTGACAGACGTGCTGGAGCAATTGCAAAATGGCCGTAATTTATCCACAGCAATGGCGGCACATCCGCAGGTATTTAACCGGCTGATTATCAGTATGGTGCATGTTGGCGAGAATACCGGCCGGCTGGATGAAGCCTTTATGCAGCTCAGTTTTTATTTTGAGCAGGAGCAGGAAACCCGTAAACAGATCAAACAGGCCAGCCGTTATCCGACCATGGTGCTGATTGCCTTGTTGGTGGCGGTCGTGATTATGAACCTGTTCGTGATCCCGCAATTTGCTGCCATGTTCAGCCGCTTTAATGCGGAACTACCCTGGTCTACCAAGGTTCTGCTGGCCAGCTCAGGCTTTTTTACCGCTTACTGGCCCTATTTGTTATTTAGCAGCGTGGTACTGGTTTTCTGGTGGCGGCATTATCTGCAAACGGCCGCGGGCAAGCTCTGGTGGGGGCGGATAAAACTGCGCTTGCCACTGGTCGGCGATATTATTAACCGCGCCACGCTGGGGCGCTTTGCCCGCAGTTTTGGCATGATGTTAAAGGCCGGGGTACCTATTACTACCGCGTTAAATCTGGTGGCAGAGGCGGTGGACAACGATCATCTGGGCGAGCTAATTCGCGAGATGCGGCGCAATATTGAACGCGGCGAGAGCCTGTACCGGGTGGCGCAGCAAAGCGGTATCTTTACGCCGCTGGTGCTGCAGATGTTATCGGTAGGCGAGGAAACCGGTCAGATGGATGAAATGCTGACGGAAGTGGCAGGCTTTTATGAGCGGGAAGTGGCCTTTGATTTAAAAAGCCTGACCAGCAAAATCGAACCGATTTTAATTGCGATAGTGGCAGCGATGGTCCTGATTCTGGCACTGGGCATCTTTACCCCAATGTGGGATATGCTGGATGCCTATAAAGGGCGTTAGCTTAGTCCGCCAAAGACCCCAGCTGGGTTAAAACTGTACTGGCGCGTATCAAGGTTATCGCGCATAATCAATTAAAAGGGCAGTGGATACACTAAGATGTTAAAGCGTAACGGTTTTACCCTGATTGAAATAGTGATCGTGATCATCATCCTGGGCTTATTGGCTGCGGTGGCTTTGCCACGTTTTATCAGCGCCACCAAGGATGCGGAAGAGGTGTCTATTGAAGCTGTGGCCAGCGCCTTTGCCTCGGCGGTAAGTTTAACCCGCAGCCAGTGGGAGTTGGCAGGACGCCCTGTTGGGCAGGTACTGTTGGAGGGCACGCCAATAGCGGTAGGCAGCAATGGTTATCCTACCGGAGGGGGCTTACCGCAAGCGATGAGCGCCCAGCAGTGTTTATTGGTGCTGGACAGCATAATGCAAAGCCCGCCACGCGCTACCACCTCGAGCAATATCGAGGATATCCGCCGCGCCCGGCTGTTTGTGCGGGTCGATACCCAGCTATTTGCCCCGGATCATGCCTGCACTTACTATCAAACGGCGGGGTTGGTAGCAGCACCAACTAATCAAATTAATCTGAATGGTTTTGTTTATATCCCGGCCACCGGTCGGGTAAGTACTTTTATTAATAAGAACTGAGGTATCAGCATGAAACGGCAACAAAGTGGCTTTACGTTAATTGAATTAATTATTGTGATTGTGATTCTGGGGATCTTGGCGATTACAGCGGCACCGAGGTTTTTTAATTTTGGTAGCGATGCCAGAAAGTCAACCTTGAGTGGTGTCAAGGGTGCTTTAGAGTCAGCATCAGCATTGGTATATGGTAAGGCTGTGATTGCAGGAGTACAAAATCAGCCCACTCTTGCAGCTGATGCTGTTACAAATCCAACAAATGTTGCTTTGGTTTTTGGTTATCCCGCTGCAACAGCAGTTGCGATAAGAGCTGCTGTAGATTTGGATTCAGATGACTGGAATATCGTACCAAGTACTGCAGATAATGTACCAGCTTTTGGAGCACAAGGTACTGTAAGCGTTGTGATATCTGCAGCTGGTACAGCTTTAGGTACAACCGAAGCAACTTCTTGCCATGTCATTTACGTTCAAGCTGAGGACGTAGCTACAAAGCCATCAGTAAAAGTCTTCGCGGATGGTTGCTAGCAAAAAATGAATAAGCAACCACACGGCTTTACACTAGTCGAGCTTATCGTGGTTATTATTATTATCGGGGTACTGGCGATAAGCCTGGTACCCCGTTTTTTTTCATCTGCAGGTAGCAGTGAATATTTGCTGCGTGAGCAGGCGCTTGCGGTACTGCGGCGTGCGCAGCAACAGGCGATGCAGTGTACTGCAACTAACCCGGCAATTTGCCCGCCGGTTAGCGTCCGACTGGCCGCTGATCGTTTGGGTACGACAACAGCGTGCTTAAATGATGCCAGTCATTTGTGTATCACCGATGGCAGTGTGCAACTCAGTAGCCAGCCTGCAAATTTAACCGAGCTTAATTTTGATAGCTGGGGCCGGCCGGTGCAATGTCAGGCTGCCGGTTGTCAAATTCGGTTGCAGGGCCAGGTTACACTGAGCCTGTGCCTGGAAAGCGAAGGCTTTATCCATCTATGTTAGCCCGTACCGCCTCTTTAATAGCGATAACCCAGGCCCGGCGTAAACAGCAGGGGGTAACGCTGGTTGAGTTAGTGGTGGGCATTACGGTGCTGGCGATAGCACTTACCCTGATCACCTCGATACTCAGCCCGCTATTTGTACGTAGTACCGATCCCTGGCATCAGGTGCGGGCGGCAGAGCTTGGGCAAAGCCTGCTTAATGAAATTCTGGCGTTAAGTTTTGATGAAAACAGTAACCGCAGCGGCGGCTTACTGCGCTGTGCTGAGGCCGGTGCGCCTGCCTGCACCCCTGTGGGCCAGTTTGGTCCGGATGGCAGCGAGACCCGGCTTAGCTATAACGATGTGGACGATTTTCATGGCTTTGTTGGCAGTGCCGGTGAGCTAAGTTCGTTATTGGGTGAGGAGCTGGCCAGTGTCTATCTGAACTATCAGGTAATGGTGACCGTGAGTTATCCTGCGCCGGAGCAGGTTGGTGGTATCAGTTTACCGGCTTTTAGTGCTAAGCGCATCACAGTGGCAGTGACCACGCCGACAGGTAGCACTCTGCAGTTTAGTGCCTATCGGGGGAATTGGTAATGGCGCGCGGTTTTACGCTGATTGAGCTGGTGGTGGTAATGGTATTGCTGGCGTTGTTAGCGCTTGGTACCAGTCGCTATCTGGGCACCGGTGCCCGCATGTTTAGCGATGCCGCCGAGCGCGAGCAAATTTTAAGTGCCGGGCGTTTTGCTGCCGAGCGGCTGGTGCGGGAATTACGCCAGGCTGCACCAAACAGTGTTCGGATTGCTAATGCTGCGCCCTGGCATTGCCTGGAGTTTACACCACTACTCAGTAGCGGCCTGTATCAGCAGGCACCGATAGCGCCGGACAGTGGCAGTCAGTTGCTTTTACTGCATGCCAACTGGCAAGCCAATTTTGTTGGTTTGCCGTTTAGTATTTATCCAAGGCAGCCGGCAGATATTTATCAGCAGGGCGGCGCGACGATTTTACTTAGTGGTACGCTGGCGCCGGATAGCGATGCTAACCCGGGCACCCATCAGTTTAATCTTAGTAACAATCACAGCTTTCCGGCTGGCTCGCCGGAGCAGCGCTTTTTTATTCTCGCTGACAGCCCGGTAAGCTTTTGCTATAACGCACTAAGTCGGGAGCTTAGACGTTTCACTGGCTATGCCTTTAATGCTGCGCAGCCCTTACCTCCCGCGGGTGGCGGCGTGTTGATGGCTAAACAGCTGGCTGAGGTGCGTTTTAGCCAGCAAGCGGTATCGCTGACGCGCAATAATGTGGTCAACTTATTACTGCGTTTTGCATCCCAAAGTGGCGACGATTTGTTTTTTAACTATGAGGTGCATCTTTACAATGTACCCTAAATCGTACCCTGAATCGCGTCTGCCAACGTATTACTCTGCCACAGCGCTTAAGCAGCGTGGCAGTGCCCTGGTGATTGCCGTGTTTATTATTGTGGTGATGCTGGCGGTGATCCTCAGTTTATCGCGGTTATTGTTAAGCTCATCTGAGTCGCTGGTATATGAAGTGCAGGGCAGCCGGGCTTTTTTTGCCGCGCAAAGCGGTTTGGAGCTGGCGCTAACCCGGGTGTTTCCGCTAACAGGTGCTGCCAGTTGCGGTGCACTGAGTTTAAATTTTAGCGATGATGGCTTGCGTGGGTGTCGCGCCGAGGTAAGTTGCCAGGCGCAGAGCTTACCCGCCGGGAATGTGGCAACGGTGTTATATCAGCTTAGTAGCACCGGTATCTGCCAGGCGGATAACTTTGTCACCAGCCGCGAACTGGTGCTGGAGGTCAGGCAATGAAATGGCTGATTATCATGTTTCTCGGGGCGCTATGGTGCTTTGACGCAACAGCCGCAACCTATGCCTTTCGCTCAACAACCTATGCCTGGGAGAGTGCCAATACCAATGTGGTGTGGGATAGGACGCAAACCGGGTATCCAAACGACGATGATAAACAAGTTGTGAATCTGGGTTTTACCTTTAACTTTGGCGGCGTAAATTATACTCAGGTACGGATCCATGCTAATGGCGTGCTGCAATTCGGTGCCGATACGCAGTTTCACCGCCACTACGAAAATACTAACCTACCGGTGACTACGCCGCCTCCAAGCCCCAATTGTTCGAACTGTACTCCTGGTACTCAACCTGATCGCTTATTGTTAGTTTACTGGGATGATATTAACCCGGCACTGGGGGGGACTGTGCGTTATCAAACAAAGGGCACAGGGCCAAACCGGCGCTTTGTGGTGTCTTGGGAGAACGTGCCGCATTTTAACTTTGGTGGTCAGTATAGCTTTCAGATCATCCTGTTTGAGAACGGTGAATTTGTTTATCAATATGGAACCGGTAACGCCAGTGGCGTTAGCGCGACTATCGGTGTTGAGATAGACAATAGCGATTTTACGCTATATTCGTTTAACAGTAATTTTAGTTATGCCGGCACTGCCATTCGTTGGTTTAAGCCAAGTGGCGCGCCGACCCGCTTGGCCGAGTACTGGTTTGAAGAACAGAACTGGAGTGGTCGTCCGAATGAGGTCGTAGACTGGACCGGTAACGGTTATGCCGGCAATACTCTTGGCGCTGTGCAGTCGGTGGTAGATGGCCGGGTTTGCCGGGCTGCCAGTATTCCATTGAATACTAATCAAACCGTTGCGGGTATTAATACTAATATTGATGTGGACTCGGCTATTGGTAACAGTGGCAGTATCAGCTTTTGGTACCGGGGTAACACTAGCTGGAACACCAGAGATAATCAGTTATTTGATGCGACATCAGCGAGTAACGCCTGGTTCCATTTGACCAAGCGCAGCAATGGTCGGCTACTATTCCGGGTAGCCGATACCCAGGGTAATATCATAGCCGCTGAAACCGGTAACTACAGTTTTGCCGCAGGTGTTTGGAAGCATATTGCCGTATCCTGGCGCGTTGCTGCGGGCACAAATCAGACAATTTTACGTATTTATTTAGATGGTGTTCTGGTGCAGAGTCAGCAAGGTACAACAAATGGCCAGTTACCTGCCAGTTTGGGGACGCTGTTTTTTGGCGATAATCCTAACAACATCTCACAATCGAATGCCAGTACCGTGAATTCTGCCGATGGTTTGCTGGATGAGATTAAGGTTTACAACTACGAAATCAGTAGTAGCGATGTGATAGCCGACCGCGACGCCAGCCACCCTTGTATCAGTATTGATCACCTGCGCATTGAACACGATGGCCAGGGGCTGACTTGTGATGCCGAAACCGTAGTGATTAAAGCCTGCTTAAATGACACTTGCTCTAACCTTTTCCCTGGTTATGTACCGGTTGACTTTCAGTTGAGCGGCGGTTTTTACGGTACCACCTTACTCACTGCAGGGCAGGGTAATTACAGCTTTAACCGAACGCAAGCGGGTAACGTTACCTTGGGTGCGACGACCAGCCTGAGTACTGTAAACGCAACCCGATGCTTTATCGGCTCAACAGCAAATTGCGTGATGCAGTTTACTGATGTGGGGCTACTGCTAAACGAGTTACAAAGCGGTACTACTGTATTTCCTGATGGTCATGCCGGTAATACTTATCAGGGGCGACTGCGCGTGGTGAGAACCAATACCACAACGGGGGCTTGCGAGACCCGCTTGACGGGGGCTCAAAATGTTGATTTTGCCGTGGAGTGCAATAATCCGCAGAGCTGCGTCAGTGGCCAGCAATTTGTGGTCAATAACACGGCTGTGGCGCTCAATAATGCCGGGGCCACTTTAAATCGAACAGCGGTTAATCTGAACTTTAACAATCAGGGGGCCGCGGATTTCAGTTACCGGTACAGTGATGTTGGCCGCATACGTTTCCATGTTCGCTTAGTATTACCGGAGGATATCAGTGGTCCGGCTTTGACATTGCAAACCAGCAGCAATAGTTTTGTGATCAAACCCCACACTATTCAGTTTTTGGAGGCATCTGCAAATCCTTATATTGCCGGCTCCAATCCCGGTAGTATGGCTTCGGGGGTGGGCTTCTGGCCGGCAGAGCGCCCGTTTCAGGTTCTTGCTGAGTCGCGCAATGCTCAGGGCGCACGTACGCCGAATTTTGGCCGAGAGCAGCCGATACAGCGTATTACGCTTGATTTTGTCGAGCGGCTGTATCCGGTTGCAGGTATCGGCGGTGCCGGATTGTTTGAATCTGGGCTGTTCGAGCCTGTTACCGGCGAATCGGGTCGCCAGCGGAGCGTAACTGCAAGGTGGCGCGAAGTTGGTACTATTCGAGTGAGGGCGAGGCTGGCAGATAATAATTATCTGAACGCGGGTGATGTTTTGGCTACGGGAGTAAGCCCGGCAATCGGCCGATTCTACCCGGTGGGATTCAGGCTGGCGAGTTCCCAGGTAAGTAATAGCTGTGGTGCTTTCAGTTATATGCAACAGCCTGGGATTCAACTAAGTTATGAACTTGAAGCAGTGGGGGATGAAGGTCGCGTACTGCAGAACTATGATAGTTCCCGTTATCAGGGGGTCGCCCAGTTGGCGGTAGTGGCTAAAGATCTTTTTGCTGGAGAGACACCCGGGCTGGGGGGGCGGCTGCAAATCACGCCTTCTAGCTGGGTTGATGGTCGCTATCAGGTACTGCAGTCTGACGTTAGTTTCAATCGTGCAGGCAACCAGCAGCCCGATGGCCCCTTCAGACAATTGCAGTTAGGAATACAGCCGTTACTCGAAATTGATAACAGACCGATATTGCTCGCGGATTTTAACCCTTCTGTAACCGGACCTTGCACGAGTAACTGTCCTGCTAAGGTTCTTGGTGCAACTTTAGATATTCGATATGGTCGGTTAGTACTGGATAATGCTTTTGGTTCAGAACTCGAGAGCTTGCCATTGTCATTGCGCGCAGAGTACTGGGATGGTCAACGCTTTAGCTTCAACTCCCTCGATCAGTGTTCGGCAATCGATCCTGCTTTGTTGCAGCATGTCAGTGGTGCTACGCAAAGTCAGGTCAATGGTTACCAAAGCGTATTACAAAATGGCATCAGTTCACCGCTGGCATTGCTATTGGCGGCGCCTGGCGAGGCGGGTAGTGCCCGATATCGTTATCAGGCACCACCCTGGCTAACCTACGATTGGACACAAACCGGTAGTTTTAACCAGTATCCGCAAAACGAAGTGATCTTCGGCCGCTACCGCGGCAACCCACGTCAGATCTTCTGGCGCGAACGCTAACTTATCCACAGCACTCCGGTACCGGTCAGAGGTCAGACCCTGAGGTATCCCCACGAAAT
>NZ_LZEJ01000049.1:0-15406 GCF_001704375.1 Alishewanella sp. HH-ZS
AAGGCTCCGTAAGGGGCCTTTTTTGTCACTATTTCGCCATCGAAACACCATTCAGGGTGCAAGCCAAGCTTGTTTTAGTCTGCTGAGACAGTATAATGAGCGGCTATTTAACGACAGTGTTGCGAGTCGTTGGTAACTTTACAGGGGCATAGTTCCAATTGGTAGAACAGCGGTCTCCAAAACCGATGGTTGGGGGTTCGAATCCCTCTGCCCCTGCCAAATTTCGCGCCCGGCAGTAAGCCGGGGCTATTATGTTAAGTTTGTGAATAACATAATTAAGTTTAATTAAGTGAGTGGAAGCATGAGCGCAGTAAGCGAAACACCAAAAAGCGGATTAGACCTGGTCAAGTGGCTGTTAGTTGTCGTTATCCTGTCTCTGATCGTAGTTGGTAACTATATTTATGAGTTGTCGACCTTAGAACGGGCCATTGCAATAGTGGTGCTAGTCGCTGCTGCCGGTTTTATTGCCGCGCAAACCACCAAAGGTAAAATTTTCCTGAATTTCGCCAAAGAATCCCGTACTGAAGTTCGCAAAGTAGTATGGCCAACCCGCCAGGAAACGATGCAAACGACATTAGTGGTGATTGTTGCGACCATTATTATGGGTCTAATTCTATGGGGACTGGATGCCATTTTATTGCGCGTCGTCTCATTCTTTACCGGACTGGGGATTTAAGTCATGGCAGGAAAAATGCGTTGGTATGTCGTTCAGGCGTTCTCTGGGTTTGAGCAAAAGGTTGCCACCTCGCTGCGCGAACATATCAAGATCCATCAAATGGAAGATAAATTCGGTGAGGTATTAGTACCCACCGAAGAAGTGATTGAAATGCGCGCCGGTCAAAAGCGTAAGTCAGAGCGTAAATTCTTCCCTGGCTACGTGCTGGTGCAAATGGAAATGTGTGAAGAGGCCTGGCACTTAGTGAAAAGTGTGCCGCGGGTATTAGGTTTTATTGGTGGTACTTCAGATCGTCCGGCACCTATTTCAGAAAAAGAAGCCATGACTATCCTGAATCGCCTGCAAGACAATGCCGATAAACCGAAGCCGAAAACATTGTTCGAAGCCGGTGAAGTGGTGCGGGTAACTGAAGGTCCGTTTGCTGACTTTAATGGTGTGGTAGAGGAAGTTGACTACGAAAAGAGCCGCGTAAAAGTGTCGGTGTTAATTTTCGGTCGCGCGACACCAGTAGAATTAGAGTTCGGTCAAGTCGAGAAGGCTTAATAATAAGCTTGTAACGGGGCGCAGATTAAAATATAATCTGCGCCCTTTTTATCGTAAGGGAAGCCGTTTGAGTAAGTGTCCTCGCACTTACAAGGCAAAGACCCACTAACAGAGGTGAAACATGGCAAAGAAAGTCACTGCACTTATTAAACTGCAGGTAAAAGCCGGTATGGCAAACCCGTCGCCACCAGTTGGTCCGGCGTTAGGTCAGCACGGTGTTAACATCATGGAATTCTGTAAAGGCTTCAACGCCCGTACAGAGAGCCTGGAAAAAGGCATGCCTATTCCAGTTGTTATCACAGTATATAGCGACCGTTCATTCACATTTGAAACCCGCACTCCACCAGCGTCTTTCTTATTACTGAAAGCTGCTGGTCTGAAAGGTGGTTCAAGCCGTCCAAACACCCAGAAAGTTGGTAAAGTTACTGCTGCTCAGATCGACGAGATCGTGAAAGTAAAACAACCAGACTTAACAGCTGCGGATCACGCTGCTGCCGTGCGTACTATCGAAGGTACTGCACGTTCAATGGGCTTAGTGGTGGAGGGCTAATAGATGGCTAAATTAACTAAACGCGCTAAGTTAATCCGTTCTAAAGTTGATTCAACTCGCGAATATGAGATCAACGAAGCTGTTGCGCTGTTAAAAGAATTATCAGCTGGCAAGTTCGTAGAAAGCGTTGACGTAGCAGTTAACCTGGGTATCGATGCCCGTAAATCTGACCAGAACGTACGTGGTGCTACTGTACTGCCGCACGGTACTGGCCGTACTGTTCGTGTTGCTGTGTTCACCCAGGGTGCTAACGCAGAAGCGGCTAAAGCAGCCGGTGCAGACATCGTTGGTATGGAAGACTTAGCTGAACAAGTTAAGAAAGGCGTTATGGATTTTGACGTTGTTATCGCTTCTCCAGATGCGATGCGCGTTGTTGGTATGCTGGGTCAGATCTTAGGTCCTCGCGGCCTGATGCCTAACCCGAAGACCGGCACTGTTACTCCTAACGTTGCTGAAGCAGTTAAGAACGCTAAAGCAGGTCAGGTACGTTACCGTAACGACAAGAATGGTATCATCCATTCAACCATCGGTAAGCTGGATTTCGACGCTGACAAGCTGAAAGAAAACTTAGAAGCCTTACTGGTTGCGCTGAAGCGTGCTAAGCCTTCAGTAGCTAAAGGTGTGTATATCAAGAAAGTGACTATTTCTTCTACACACGGTGCAGGTTTAACCCTGAGCCAGGCTTCGTTAAGCGCTGCTGTTTAAGCGCTTTACAGCTAAGGGCAGGTTAATTTATAATCTCGCCCTCTTTTTTCGGGTAGAAGCGGTTGTTGTTTAGGCAATTAATCGCTTCCGTCCAAGACCGTAGGTGTTACGCTGTTTCGATAGCCGTAACTTAATAAACCAACCTACGCAGACGGTGTAGGCCCCAGAACGAATTATATTCTTCTGGTCTCACCGTAAATCGCGCGCTGGCAACCGTCAGCGATGTGTAGGCAACCGAACATTATGTTCGGATGAACCAGGAGTTAAGAGCCAATGGCTATTAAGCTTGATGACAAAAAAGCAATTGTTGCTGAAGTCCAGGAAGCTGCCAAAGGTGCTTTATCTGCGGTAGTCGCAGACGCTCGTGGTGTCACTGTAGGCAAAATCACTGCGCTGCGTAAGCAAGCGCGTGAAGCAGGTGTATGGGTAAAAGTTGTCCGTAACACCTTAGCTCGCCGTGCAGTAGAAGGCACCGAGTTTGAGTGTCTGAAAGATGTATTCGTAGGCCCGACTTTAGTTGCGTTTTCTAAGGAGCACCCAGGTGCTGCAGCGCGGATCTTCAAAGATTTCGCGAAAGAAAACAAAAACTTCGAGCTGAAAGGTGCAGCTTTTAATGGCGCCACAGTGAACGTTGAACTGTTAGCCTCGTTACCAACTTACGACGAAGCTATCGCACGTTTAATGAGCACTATGAAAGAAGCAGCAGCCGGCAAACTTGTACGTACAATTGCCGCGGTTCGCGACCAAAAACAAGAGCAAGCCGCGTAATTTTACGTTTGGTTTGATAAAGTTTAATCGGGCCAAGGCCCACAATTTAGGAATCTGAGCAATGTCAGTGACTAAAGAGCAAATCTTAGATGCAATCGCAGCAATGTCTGTAATGGAAGTTGTTGAATTAGTATCTGCAATGGAAGAGAAGTTTGGTGTTTCTGCCGCCGCTGCCGTAGCTGTTGCTGCTGGCCCAGCTGCTGCTGTTGAAGAGCAAACTGAGTTCACCGTAGTTCTGGCTGGTGCCGGCGCTAACAAAGTAGCTGTTATCAAAGCAGTTCGCGGTGCTACCGGTTTAGGTCTGAAAGAAGCTAAAGACCTGGTTGAAAGCGCTCCAGCGCCAATCAAAGAAGGTATCTCTAAAGCAGAAGCTGAAGCCCTCAAGAAAGAACTTGAAGAAGCTGGTGCATCTGTTGAAGTTAAATAATCTGGTGCAAACCAGATTAGCTGCCTGAATTTCAGGCCGGGCTGGTGATGAATTAATCACCGGCCTTTTTGCGCTGTGGGACAATGATTTCCCCACCCCTCTAGTTATCGTGTCTGGTAACTAAAACCACCGAAAAGTGGTTGGGAAAAAAATCAGCAAGCTGAGGAACCCCATGACTTACTCTTATTCTGAGAAGAAACGTATCCGTAAGGACTTCGGCAAACGTCCGGAAGTATTGGATGTGCCA
Source organism: Alishewanella sp. HH-ZS (assembly GCF_001704375.1). Lineage (NCBI taxonomy): Bacteria > Pseudomonadati > Pseudomonadota > Gammaproteobacteria > Alteromonadales > Alteromonadaceae > Alishewanella > Alishewanella sp. HH-ZS. The sequence goes on from NZ_LZEJ01000049.1 coordinate 3,917, forward strand.
TACCTGTTGTCGATTCAGATCGAATCATTCAGCAAATTTATCGAGCCAGATCCGGAAGGTGAATACGGTTTGGAAGCCGCATTCCGCTCTGTATTTCCAATCAAAAGTTATTCAGGCAGCGCCGAATTACAGTACGTAAGCTACCGCATTGGGGAACCCGTGTTTGACGTCAAAGAATGTCAGATCCGAGGTGTGACCTACTCAGCGCCGTTACGGGTGAAGCTGCGCATGGTGTTATTCGATAAAGAAGCACCAGGCACCATCAAAGACATCCGTGAGCAGGAAGTCTATATGGGTGAAATCCCATTAATGACCGAGAACGGTACCTTTGTTATCAATGGTACTGAGCGGGTAATTGTTTCTCAGCTGCACCGCAGTCCGGGTGTATTCTTTGACCATGACCGTGGTAAAACTCACTCCTCAGGCAAAGTACTGTATAACGCTCGGGTCATTCCATACCGTGGTTCCTGGTTAGATTTTGAATTCGACGCCAAAGACAGTCTGTTTGTGCGGATTGACCGTCGCCGTAAATTACCTGCGACCATTTTGTTGCGTGCTTTAGAATTCAGCACCGAAGAAATTCTGGCTACTTTCTTTGAGAATACCCGCTTTGATATCAAAGACGGCAAGATTCTGATGGAAGTAGTACCAAGCCGTCTGCGCGGTGAAACAGCAGCTTTTGATATTAAAGATAACGATGGCGAAGTGATCGTAGAACAAGGCCGTCGTATTACTGCCCGTCACGTCCGTCAGTTAGAGAAAACTGGCTTAACGATGATGGAAGTACCACATGAATATGTGGTAGGTCGGGTGCTGGCGAAAAATTACGCTGACCGTTCAACCGGAGAGATTATTGCCGAGGCGAACGCAGAGCTCACACTGGAGCTGTTAGCAAAACTAAGCAAAGCCGGCTACGACAGTTTTGAAACCCTTTATATTAACGATCTGGATCAGGGTGCCTATATCTCTGAAACTTTACGGATCGATCCAAGCAGCAACCGGATGGAAGCGCTGGTAGAAATCTACCGTATGATGCGCCCGGGTGAACCGCCAACGCGCGAAGCTGCTGAAACCTTATTTGAAAATCTGTTCTTCTCTGAAGATCGTTACGACCTGTCTACAGTAGGCCGGATGAAGTTTAACCGTCGTGTTAGCTTCGAAGAGGGCGTAGGTACTGGCGTACTCAGCAAAGAAGATATTCTGGCGGTAATGAAAGTCCTGATCGACATCCGTAACGGTAAAGGCGAAGTGGATGATATCGACCACTTGGGTAACCGCCGCATCCGTTCAGTCGGTGAAATGGCTGAAAACCAGTTCCGTGTTGGTTTAGTACGTGTTGAACGTGCTGTGAAAGAACGTCTGTCGTTAGGCGATTTAGACGCAGTAATGCCACAGGATCTGATCAACGCCAAGCCAATCTCTGCTGCGGTGAAAGAGTTCTTCGGTTCCAGCCAACTGTCACAGTTTATGGATCAGAACAACCCACTGTCAGAAGTGACGCACAAGCGCCGTATTTCTGCCCTTGGCCCGGGCGGTTTAACCCGTGAGCGCGCCGGTTTCGAAGTTCGTGACGTACACCCAACGCACTATGGTCGGGTTTGTCCTATCGAAACACCTGAAGGTCCGAATATCGGTCTGATTAACTCGTTATCGATCTTCGCTCAGACTAACGAATATGGCTTCCTGGAAACGCCATACCGCCGGATTGAAAATGGCGTGGTGACTGACGAAGTAGATTTCCTGTCGGCGATCGAAGAAGGTAACTTTGTGATCGCTCAGGCTAACGCTGAGTTAGACGAGAACAACCGTATCGTTGAAGGCTTAGTACCTTGCCGCTTTAAAAACGAATTTACGCTGATGCCATCATCGGACGTTCAGTATATGGACGTTGCACCACAGCAGATCGTATCTGTTGCCGCTGCTTTGATCCCGTTCCTGGAACACGATGACGCTAACCGGGCACTGATGGGCTCGAACATGCAACGTCAGGCGGTACCAACACTGCGCGCTGATAAGCCGTTAGTCGGTACCGGTATTGAGCGCGTGGTAGCGAAAGACTCAGGTGTTACCGTAGTGGCGAAACGCGGTGGTACTGTTGACTATGTTGACGCCAGCCGTATCGTGATCAAGGTAAATGAAGATGAAATGGTACCAGGCGAAGCCGGTATCGATATCTACAACCTGACCAAATACACCCGTTCGAACCAGAACACCTGTATTAACCAACGTCCTTGCGTTAACCACGGTGAGCCAATTGAGCGTGGCGATGTGTTGGCTGACGGTCCTTCTACCGACTTAGGTGAACTGGCCTTAGGTCAGAACTTACGCGTGGCATTCATGCCGTGGAACGGTTACAACTTCGAAGACTCGATTTTGTTATCTGAGCGTTTAGTGCAAGAAGATCGCTTAACCACCATCCACATTCAGGAATTAAGCTGTATCGCTCGTGATACCAAGCTTGGGCCTGAAGAAATCACTGCCGATATTCCAAACGTAGGTGAGTCTGCCCTGTCGAAGTTGGATGAAGCCGGTATCGTTTATATCGGTGCGGAAGTGAAGGGTGGCGACATTCTGGTTGGTAAGGTCACACCTAAGGGTGAGAGCCAGTTAACACCGGAAGAGAAGCTGTTACGCGCCATCTTCGGTGAGAAAGCCTCTGATGTTAAAGACACCTCACTGCGGGTACCAAACTCAGTAACAGGTACTGTTATTGACGTGCAGGTATTTACCCGTGACGGCGTTGAGAAGGATAAGCGCGCCCGTGAAATCGAGGAAATGGAAATCAAACAGGCTAAGAAAGACCTGAATGAAGAATTCCGTATCCTGGAAGCCGGTATCTTCAGCCGTGCCCGTAACCTGCTGGAGCAAAGCGGTTTTGAGCGTAGCAAGATCGATGGCTTAAAAGGCGACGCACTGTTTAACTTAAGCCTGTCGGATGAAGATAAGCAAAACGACCTTGAACAGCTGGCTGCCCAGTACGAAGAAATTCGTATCGAGTATGACAAGAAGTTTGAAGCCAAGCGCCGTAAGATTGTGCAGGGCGATGACTTAGCACCTGGCGTGCTGAAGATCGTTAAGGTGTATCTGGCGGTGAAACGTCGTATTCAGCCTGGCGATAAGATGGCCGGCCGTCATGGTAACAAGGGTGTGATCTCGACTATCGTGCCTGTGGAAGATATGCCATATGACGAGAAAGGTCAGCCGGTTGATATCGTACTGAACCCACTGGGTGTACCATCGCGGATGAACATCGGTCAGATCCTGGAAACACACTTAGGCTTAGCGGCCCGTGGTATCGGCGACAAGATCGACGCCATGATCAAAGAGCAGAAAGAAACGGCGGAAATCCGTGACTTCCTGAAGAAGGTATATGCGCTGGGTGAATCACGTCAGAACGTGGATATCGAGAGCTTCAGCGATGATGAAGTACGCCGTTTAGCCGAGAACCTGCGTAAAGGCTTACCTGTAGCAACGCCGGTGTTTGATGGTGCCAAAGAGTCAGAAATCAAACAACTGCTGGAGCTGGGTGACCTGCCGTCAAGCGGTCAGATCACGCTGTATGATGGCCGTACCGGTAATACTTTCGAGCGGAAAGTCACGGTTGGTTACATGTATATGCTGAAGCTGAACCACCTGGTTGACGATAAGATGCACGCCCGTTCTACCGGTTCGTACAGTCTGGTTACGCAGCAGCCGCTGGGTGGTAAGGCGCAGTTCGGTGGTCAGCGCTTCGGTGAGATGGAAGTGTGGGCGCTGGAAGCTTACGGTGCAGCTTACACGCTGCAGGAAATGCTTACCGTTAAGTCTGACGACGTCAACGGTCGTACCAAGATGTATAAGAACATCGTTGACGGCGACCACAGAATGGAGCCTGGCATGCCAGAATCTTTCAACGTACTGATGAAAGAAATCCGTTCGCTCGGTATTAATATCGAATTGGAAGAGGAATAAACCGACCTTGAGTTGGCGGGGCAGTGAGCTGCCCCATTCCGGTTTACCTCTTACAGGAGAGCAAAGGTGAAAGACTTATTAAAGTTTCTGAAACAGCAAACTAAAACTGACGAGTTTGATGTTATCCGTATCGGTTTATCCTCGCCGGACATGATTCGTTCATGGTCATTCGGCGAAGTGAAAAAGCCAGAGACGATCAACTACCGTACCTTTAAACCCGAGCGTGACGGTTTATTCTGTGCCCGGATCTTCGGGCCGGTAAAAGACTATGAGTGTCTGTGTGGTAAGTACAAGCGCTTAAAGCACCGCGGTGTGATCTGTGAAAAGTGTGGCGTTGAAGTCACCCTGACCAAAGTCCGTCGTGAGCGCATGGGTCATATCGAGCTGGCCAGCCCGACTGCCCATATCTGGTTCCTGAAGTCACTGCCAAGCCGTATCGGTTTATTACTGGATATGACGCTGCGTGATATCGAGCGCGTGCTGTACTTCGAAAGCTACGTGGTAACCGAGCCAGGTATGACGTCGCTAGAGCGTCGTCAGATGCTGACCGAAGAAGAATATCTGGACGTGCTGGAAGAGCATGGCGATGAGTTCGAAGCCAAGATGGGTGCAGAAGCGATTCTGGACTTATTAAAAGGCATTGAGCTGGCGACTGAAATCAAGCAAATGCGCGAAGAGTTGCCAACCATTAACTCAGAAACCAAGCGGAAGAAAATCAGCAAACGTCTGAAATTAATGGAAGCTTTCCATACTTCTGGTAACAAGCCAGAGTGGATGATTATGACTGTACTGCCAGTGTTACCGCCGGATTTACGTCCGTTAGTACCGTTGGACGGTGGTCGTTTCGCAACCTCAGATCTGAACGATTTATATCGCCGGGTTATTAACCGTAACAACCGTTTGAAGCGTTTGTTAGACCTGTCTGCGCCGGACATTATCGTACGTAACGAAAAGCGGATGTTACAGGAAGCTGTTGATGCGCTGTTAGATAACGGTCGTCGCGGCCGTGCGATCACGGGTAGCAACAAGCGTCCGCTGAAGTCACTGGCTGACATGATTAAAGGTAAACAGGGTCGTTTCCGTCAGAACCTGTTGGGTAAGCGTGTAGACTACTCAGGCCGTTCGGTAATTACAGTAGGTCCTACGCTGCGTTTACACCAGTGTGGTCTGCCGAAGAAAATGGCGCTGGAACTGTTCAAGCCGTTTATCTATGGCAAGCTGGAAGCCCGTGGTTTAGCGACGACGATCAAAGCTGCCAAGAAAATGGTAGAGCGCGAAGAAGGCGCGGTATGGGACGTACTGGACGAAGTCATCCGTGAACATCCGGTACTGTTAAACCGGGCACCAACACTGCACCGTCTGGGTATCCAGGCATTTGAGCCGGTACTGATTGAAGGTAAAGCGATTCAGCTGCACCCCTTGGTGTGTGCGGCCTATAACGCTGACTTCGACGGTGACCAGATGGCGGTGCACGTACCGTTAACCCTGGAAGCACAGTTAGAAGCCCGTGCGTTAATGATGTCAACCAACAACGTGCTGTCGCCAGCGAACGGTGAGCCAATCATAGTACCATCGCAGGACGTTGTTCTGGGTCTGTACTATATGACCCGCGAAGCGGTAAACGCGAAAGGCGAGGGCATGCTGTTCAAGAGCCCGAAAGAAGCCGAGAAAGCGTTCCGTGCCGGAGTTGCCAGCTTACACGCCAAAGTCAAAGTGCGGATGACCGAAGTGACCATCCATGAAGATGGCACTAAGACCTCTGAGACAGCAGTTAAAGACACCACTGTTGGCCGGGCCATTCTGTATTCGATCCTGCCGGAAGGTTTAAGCTTTGATGCGGTGAACCAGGCGATGGGTAAAAAGCAGATTTCCCGCCTGTTAAATGGTGCTTACCGCCGTATCGGTCTGAAACAAACCGTTATTCTGGCAGACCAGATTATGTATACCGGTTTCCACTACGCGATGTTATCGGGTGTGTCGGTTGGTATCGATGATATGGTGATTCCAGCGGCGAAGACTGAAATTATCGACGCAGCTGAGAAAGAAGTAGAAGAGATCCAGGACCAGTTCCAACAGGGTCTGGTTACCGCTGGTGAAAAGTACAACAAAGTTATCGATATCTGGTCGACAGCCAACGAAGCCTTGTCTAAGGCGATGATGGATAACCTGTCGAAAGAGAACGTGGTTGATCGCGACGGTAATACCGTACAGCAGCAGTCGTTTAACTCAGTGTATATGATGGCCGACTCTGGCGCCCGGGGTTCACCGGCGCAGATCCGTCAGCTGGCAGCGATGCGGGGCCTGATGGCTAAGCCGGATGGTTCGATCATCGAAACGCCGATTACGGCGAACTTCCGCGAAGGTCTGAACGTATTACAGTACTTTATTTCAACCCACGGTGCCCGTAAGGGTCTGGCGGATACCGCACTGAAAACAGCGAACTCAGGTTATCTGACGCGTCGTCTGGTCGATGTGGCACAAGACTTAGTCGTAACAGAGCACGACTGTGGTTCTGAGCAGGGCATTATCATGAAGCCGCTGATTGAAGGTGGTGACGTGGTAGAAGGTCTGCGTGAGCGGGTACTGGGCCGGGTAGTGATTGGTGATATCATCGCGCCAACCACTGGCGAAGTGCTGGTGACAGATGGCACCATGCTTGATGAGCAGCTGTGTGATCTGATTGAGAAAAACTCAATCGACGAAGTGCACGTACGCTCTGTTATTACCTGTCAGACCGACTTCGGTGTTTGTGCTAAGTGTTACGGCCGGGATCTGGCGCGCGGTCACCTGATTAACCCAGGTGAGGCGGTAGGTGTTATCGCAGCGCAGTCAATCGGTGAACCTGGTACCCAGTTAACGATGCGGACTTTCCACATCGGTGGTGCGGCATCACGGGCATCAGCTGAAAACAGTGTCCAGGTGAAGAACGCCGGTACCCTGAAGCTACACAACGCCAAGTTCGTCCGCAATGCCGATAACAAGATTGTTATCACTTCGCGTTCAGCTGAAGTCACCGTATTCGATGAATTAGGTCGTGAAAAAGAGCGTTATAAGCTGCCGTACGGTTCGATCCTGACGACAGACGATAATGCCAAGATCACAGCAGGCCAGATCGTGGCGAACTGGGATCCGCATTCACACCCAATTATCGTTGAGCGCGGCGCTAAGGTCTCGTTCAGTGATGTTGACGATACCAACACTGAAGTACAAATGGATGAGCTGACCGGCTTAACCCGTACTGTAGTGAAAGACCTGGCCAAAGCGAACGCTAAAGAGCCGAAGTTGATTCTGGCAACCGACGATGGCGGCCTGCAGGAAATTCGTCTGCCAAGTTTCACCACTATTGAAGTGGCGGATGGCGATAACGTGGTTACCGGTACTGTACTGGCACGTATTCCTCAGGAAAGCTCGAAGACACGGGATATTACTGGTGGTCTGCCGCGCGTTGCTGACTTGTTCGAAGCGCGTAAGCCAAAAGATCCTGCCATCCTGGCTGAGATTTCAGGTGTTATCGGTTTTGGTAAAGAAACCAAAGGCAAGCGCCGTCTGGTGATTACACCGGATCAGGGTGAAGCTCATGAAGAGATGATCCCGAAATGGCGTCAGGTCAATGTGTTCGAAGGCGAGCGTATTGAGAAAGGTGAAGTCCTGTCAGAAGGTCCGGAGTCAGCACATGACATCCTGCGTCTGCGTGGTATTCACCATGTTGCCAGCTACATTGTGAACGAAGTACAGGACGTTTACCGTCTGCAAGGTGTAAAGATCAACGACAAGCACATCGAGACCATTATCCGGCAGATGCTGCGTAAGTGTGTGATCACTCACCCAGGCGACAGTGAATTCCTGGAAGGCGAACAGGCTGAAGTGGCCCGTGTGAATATCGCGAACCGTGAACTGGAAGCCGCCGGCAAAATGCCTGCGCAGTACGAGCGTGTACTGTTAGGTATTACTAAGGCGTCTCTGTCTACGGACTCCTTCATTTCTGCGGCCTCGTTCCAGGAGACCACCCGCGTTCTGACCGAAGCTGCTGTCGGCGGTAAGGTTGACGAACTGCGTGGTCTGAAAGAAAACGTTATTGTTGGTCGTCTGATCCCGGCCGGTACTGGTTTTGCTTATCACCAGAACCGTGCCCGTCAGCGTGCCGGCAACAATGATGTTGTTGAACCGGTAATGAGTGCAGAGTCGGCCGAACAGGCACTGACCGATGCACTTAATATGGATTTATCGGGCAACGACGAGTAAGCAAGGAACAACACCTGCCGGCATTAAAATTCCGGCAGTGTGCTTTGTAACTTGACAGGTCAAAGCTTGACCATTAGAATTCCGCGGCCTCATTCTCGGGGGCGGAATTTTTCACGTTTATTGGGTATATATTAACCAGGAGTATTTAATGGCAACAATCAACCAGCTAGTGCGTAAGCCGCGCAGCCAGAAGGTAGCCAAGAGCACCGTTCCGGCGCTTGAAGCTTGCCCGCAGAAGCGTGGTGTTTGTACCCGTGTATACACCACTACACCTAAGAAGCCAAACTCAGCATTACGTAAAGTATGCCGTGTTCGTTTAACCAACGGATTCGAAGTAACTTCTTACATCGGTGGTGAAGGCCACAACCTGCAGGAACACAGCGTAGTGCTGATCCGCGGTGGCCGGGTAAAAGACCTTCCGGGTGTGCGTTACCACACCGTACGTGGCACCTTAGACTGTGCAGGCGTAAAAGATCGTAAACAAGGCCGTTCTAAGTACGGCGCCAAGCGGCCTAAGAAGTAACGGTACTCCGTTAGTAAGGCCAAACTAAACAACTTTTTTTCATTACTGTATTAAAAGTTTTGGAATCACCTGAAGCAATCGGAGTTTCGAATGCCTAGAAGACGCGTCATCGGTCAACGTAAAATCCTTCCAGATCCTAAGTTCGGAAGTGAGTTACTTGCCAAATTTGTTAACGTCGTAATGGTCGACGGTAAAAAGTCCATCGCCGAATCAATTGTATACGGCGCTTTAGAAATTGCAGCTACGAAATCTAAGAAAGAGCACATCGACCTGTTCGAAGTGGCTCTGGATAACATTCGTCCGTCTGTTGAAGTTAAATCACGTCGCGTGGGTGGTTCTACCTACCAGGTACCGTGTGAAGTTCGTCAGGTGCGTCGTAATGCTTTAGCCATGCGCTGGTTAGTAGAAGCTGCCCGTAAACGTGGTGAAAAATCTATGGCTCAGCGTCTTGCAGGCGAGATGCTGGATGCAATCGAGAACAAAGGTTCAGCGGTGAAGAAGCGTGAAGACGTGCACCGTATGGCCGAAGCGAACAAAGCGTTCGCACACTTCCGCTGGTAAGAATTTCTTAACTGAGGGGAAATTATTGTGGCACGTACAACTCCAATCGAACGTTACCGTAACATTGGTATCTGTGCTCACGTTGATGCCGGCAAAACCACGACATCCGAGCGGGTCCTGTTTTATACAGGCCGCTCGCATAAGATTGGTGAGGTGCATGACGGCGCTGCAACTATGGACTGGATGGAACAGGAGCAGGAGCGGGGTATTACTATTACCTCGGCTGCGACGACAACTTTCTGGTCTGGTATGCAGCAGCAGTTTGAACAGCACCGCATCAATCTGATCGATACCCCGGGCCACGTTGACTTCACTATTGAAGTTGAGCGTTCACTGCGGGTGTTAGATGGTGCTGTGGTAGTACTTTGCGGTTCATCCGGCGTCCAGCCACAAACCGAAACGGTTTGGCGGCAGGCGAATAAATACGAAGTTCCTCGCATGATCTTCGTAAATAAGATGGACCGTACAGGTGCTAACTTCCTGCGCGTAGTTAAGCAGGCTAATGACCGCCTGAACTCGCGTTGCGTGCCTATTCAGCTGCCTATTGGTGCTGAAGACCAGTTCAAAGGTGTGATTGACCTGATTAAAATGAAGGCAATCAACTGGAACGAAGACGATCAGGGTATGACCTTCACTTATGAAGACATTCCAGCCGATATGGTTGCAGAGTGTAACGAGTGGCGGCAGAACATGATCGAAGCGGCCGCAGACGCCAGTGAAGAACTGATGGATCGTTATCTGGAAGGTGAGGAATTCACTGAACAGGAAATCCGTCAGGCATTGCGTGACCTGACCTTACGCAACGAGATTGTGCTGGTTATGTGTGGTTCAGCCTTTAAGAATAAAGGCGTTCAGGCCATGCTGGATAACGTAGTCTACTTCCTGCCTTCACCGACTGAAGTTAAAGCCATCCGCGGTATTTTGCCGGATGAATCAGAAGGTGTGCGGATTTCAGGCGACGACCAGCCCTTTGCGGCCCTGGCATTTAAAATCGCCACTGACCCCTTCGTTGGTACCCTGACTTTCTTCCGGGTTTACTCAGGTGTGGTTGAGTCTGGCTCAGCCGTATACAACTCAGTAAAAGACAAGAAAGAGCGGATTGGCCGTATCGTACAGATGCATGCTAATTCGCGTGAGGAAATCAAAGAAGTTCGGGCGGGTGATATTGCCGCGGCTATTGGTCTGAAAGACACCACCACAGGTGATACCTTATGCGATCAGGATAACCCGATTATTCTGGAGCGGATGGAGTTCCCTGAGCCGGTAATTTCTGTCGCAGTTGAACCGAAAACCAAAGCCGACCAGGAGAAAATGGGTGTAGCCCTGAGTAAACTGGCAGCGGAAGATCCGTCTTTCCGGGTGCATACCGATGAAGAGACCGGGCAAACCATTATCTCGGGTATGGGCGAACTACACCTCGATATTATCGTTGACCGCATGAAGCGCGAGTTCAAGGTAGAAGCGAACGTGGGTAAACCACAGGTTTCTTACCGCGAAACCCTGCGTGGTCAGACGGAAGTCGAAGGTAAGTTTGTTCGTCAATCTGGTGGTCGTGGGCAGTTTGGTCACTGTTGGTTACGCATTGAACCATTACCGGAAGGCGAAGGTTATAAGTTTGAAAATGCCGTGGTCGGTGGGGTAATTCCAAAAGAGTTTATTCCGGCAATCGACAAAGGTATTCAAGAGCAGATGAAAAACGGCGTATTAGCGGGTTATCCGGTAATCGACGTTAAAGTCACGGTGTTTGACGGCTCTTACCACGATGTTGACTCCAGTGAAATGGCTTTTAAAATCGCCGCTTCAATGGGCTTCAAAAAAGGTGCGTTGCAGGCCAAGCCTGTGCTACTGGAACCTATTATGAAGGTTGAAGTAGTGACACCAGAAGACTTTATGGGTGACATCGTTGGCGATTTGAACCGTCGGCGCGGTATTATCAATGGCATGGAAGACGCACCAGGTGGCATCAAAATTATTGCTGCTAATGTGCCTTTGTCGGAAATGTTTGGTTATGCCACTAACATGCGCTCACTGAGTCAGGGCCGTGCCTCCTATTCGATGGAGCCACTGAACTATCAGGAAGCACCGAGTAACGTTACTGAAGCCATTATCGCTTCACGTAAAGCATACGATTAACGATTAACAGGCCCGGTTTTGGCCGGGTCTAATTTTTGACTAAGAAGGGTCTACACATGGCTAAGGCTAAATTTGAACGC
>NZ_LZEJ01000050.1:0-15060 GCF_001704375.1 Alishewanella sp. HH-ZS
TCATCCTAATTGTCGCCGAACACCGCGCGTATTAATCGTCTTATTTCTGTTTTGAATACAGAACAAACTGGCATCAAGCGTATTACTCTTGAGCAACCGCAAGCGTTTTATCCAGCCTGCTGGCAAGCGCTATTTAAAGTTTTAGCGCAAAGTTTGACTTTGGTTGACGCGCAGCCACTATCTACTCTCTCAAATGATACTCTAAAGGCTGGTATTTATCGGGTCAAAACGGCTGGGGCTTTAGCAAGCTGCTATGCCGCTGCCCAACTATGGGATAATTACAAACCAAGCAGAGCTCTTGTGGTAACTGAGCTGGCCGAGTTATTTGATCAAGTCTTCGATAGCTATCAATTACCTGTTGTGGGGCTTAGCTCTGAAAATGCAAATCGTTTAGCCATACAAATCGTTAATCTGGCTTGTCGCTTATTCGATGGCCAATATCAATTTGAAACCTTACATGCCATTTTAGTGCATCCCCTGTGTCCAATTGATTTCTCATTAGCGCAACAACTAGCCAGAAGTTTGGCCAATAACAAAGGTTTTGCCGAAAATTGGCCGCAATTGTTTGCAGACTTGCCAGTCGACCAACAGAGCTGGTTACTGCAGCTTCCTAAACAAAATGACGATAATAAAGAAAAGCTGATAAGCCTATTGAAAGCGGTACAGGCAAAATGCGCAAAACGCTATGCCGTAACTGAAGGCTCGCTGGATAAAGCACTTTACGGGAACTTAAGCGCTAAGCTAACTACGATTATCGATAAAATCGCGGTGTTATCCATAACGTCAACGCTTGAAATTTCCCGATTTCTGGAAGACGCACAACTTATACAGCAAGCAAGTCATTCAAAAATGGGCGCCGTAAACGCACAATACCGAATTGAAGGGCTAGCTCAACCAGGCATAGTGTTGCATCAACCAGACTTAACGCTTTGGTGCGGTCCTTATCTGCAAAGTGAGCATCAGTTACCCGATTGGCATAAATCGGAATGGCAAAGCTTGAATCAAAAGTATCCAGCATTTTCACCCGCTGCTTTACTACAGCTACAACATTATGATTGGCAGCATTTTTTAGCGAATGTGGCCCATAGCGCCAGTCAAACCGTGGTTGTTTTTGAGCACTCCAGCGAAAGTACCACTCATCCATTGTTTGATGAGATCTTGCATAAGTACAAACCGAAAACAATTGAATGGACTCAGTTACTAAATGGCTTAGCTGTTGAGACCACCCAAGCGCCGCTATGTGCTGATGAAGTAAAGCATCTGCCACTACCCGCTAACAATCGTTATCTTAAGCTGGACGTTGCTATTCCAGTAACCGATGAAATGTCAGCTTCGCGCTTCGAAAAGTTGATATTCAAACCCAGTGATTTTGTTCTGAACTACATTGCTAAACTGCGTAAGCAGCGCCTCGAGCAGGTTGAGGTAGATAATATGCTAAAAGGTAATGTGGCTCATAAAGTCTTTGAAACATTTTTTAAAGCATTCCCAAATAGCAGCCAATGGCTTGCAGCGAATACAAATCTCGATAACTGGATAAGCCAACATTTTACGGTTATTGCAGAACAGTACGGTCTGCCACTTTTAGAAGCGGGGCAGCATCTGGAGCAACTTAGACTCCAACAGACAATTCAAAGAGCGCTTCAGGCATTACTAAACTATTTCACAGCCAATGGTATTGTAAATGTGCAATCTGAACTGAGTTTACAGGGGATAGCGCTGAAAATTGGTCAGCATCACTTTAACTTATTAGGAAACATTGACTTTGTGCTAACGAACCAACAGGGTGAAGTGTTTCTGCTAGATGCTAAGTGGTCAAACAGTGGCGATAAAAAATCCAAAGAGTTGGAAGAAAATCGAGCAGTGCAATTGTATTTTTATGCTGCAGCTTATCATCAAGCCTTTAAGATTTGGCCAAAAGTTGGCTTTTTTATTGTCGAATCTACACACCTGGTTTGTGACAGTCTATCGGCTTCCTTTTTTCCAAGTAGCGACGTGCAGATGGTAAAAAATGCTGAACCTATTGGTCAAAGCTGGCAGGTATTTGAAACCCTTGCTAACTGGCGCTTTGAGCAATTTCGCAATGGGTTGTTAGAGTTGAACGATCCCAGATTTGAAATAACGGAACAACCGGAAGATCCTGCCGCTAAGGAAATTCTGGCGCGTTATCACAAATCTCAAAAAGCAGATAAAGAACGAGATCCCTATTCTGATTATCGTTATTTAGTAGGTTGGGCCATTGAGGGAGCGCAATAATATGACAGCAAAAATTCAATTTATCAGTGCAGGCGCTGGCAGTGGCAAAACCTACACGATTACTGAGGCTTTAAATCGGGCCTTGTTAGAAGAAAACTTTAGCCCAGACAGCATTTTTGCTACAACCTTTACTAAAAAAGCCGCACAAGAACTGCTGCAGCGTGTACGCGAAAAAGTGCTACAAACAGTCGCAGCAGATCCTTCAAAGCAAGCGTTGGCGCTACAAATTAATCAAGCAAAAATAGGCACTTTGCATAGTCTTTGTGCAATTTATGTTGAACGTTTCGCCTTTGAATTAGGCTTAAGCCCCAAACTCAATATTATAGATGAACAACATGCAGAGCAGATGTTGTACGAGGTGTTTGAGCAATTAGCAGATGTTGAGGCTGTGCAAAACATGATTGAGCGAGCCTTAGCAACAGGGCTGCGTTTTGGTTTTGGTAAAGCCGGTTTTAAAGGTGAAAGCACCACTATTATTGATTTAGCGGTAAAGCTGGTACAAGAAGCACGGGCAAATGCCATCGCGCCTGAAGATTTTAAAAAAATGGCGCAAAGTAGCTGGCAAGCCTACGAGAGTCTTCTACCAGCAGTGGATGAAAACAACGAAATTAACCTTAAAAGCTATTTAGAATTAGCCAAAGCTACCGTGCGCAACCTTGAAGAGGTTTACGCTGCAAAAAATAGGGACTTTCCTGGGTGGCTAAAAAAGCTCAGAAGTAGCAGCTTTGTTGATCCACAGCGTTTCAAATGGTCTGATTGGGAAAACGATGAAGGGTTAAGCGGCAAAGCTGTGTTGCCATATACTCAGCTGCTACTTAGTTTTAAGGATCGTTATGATGAATGTAGTGATTTTCGTAATGACCTAAAGCAATTTATCGAAGACATCTTTGCCTTGGCCGAAGGGCTGGCAGTTCGCTATCAGGCAGAAAAACGCAAAATTGGTTATATCGACTATGCCGATCTTGAAGCGTATTTTTTAAATATTATCCAAAATCCAGCCTACCTCAGTGCTATTGCTCCAGAGTTTGCCTTTGTACTAGTAGACGAGTTTCAGGATACCAACCCGATGCAGCTTGCTATTTATAGTGAGTTATTTAAGGTTGCCCGCAAAGTTACATTGGTCGGCGATCTAAAGCAGGCAATCTATGGCTTCCGTGGTGCTAGCCCGGAGTTAATGGAGCTACTGATCAATAAACTGCGTCAGCAAGGGCATAAAATTACTGCTTTGGAATCCTCGTGGCGCTCTACGTCTGAGGTATTGGCTTATTCTAATCAGTTATTTACTAAAGTGTTTAACGATCAACAGGTAGCACTCAATTTAGTTGAAAAAAATAACTGGCAGGTTCCGGCTGAACAATTCTTACCAGCGGTAAGTCACTGGCCTTTATTAGGGAAAAATGCAGCTGAATATGCCAAGGATTTGTGTCATAAACTGCAACAATTAATGCAAAAGCCGCCATTGATCCCTGCCAATAAAGATGTAGGTACAACAGAATCGGTCACGATGCGCCCGCTTCGTTGGCGAGATATCGTTATTTTAGAGAACTCCAATGCGGATATCCGAGCAACCGTGGCAGCACTTCAACAAGCAGGGATCCCTGCAGTAGCTGAGCAATCTGGGCTAACTGAGCAAGCCGAAGTCATATTGGCACTGGCTGCACTGCAGTTAGTAATAGAACCAGATGATACTTTAGCGCAAGCAGAGTTTATTACGTTATACCAGCAGCAGGGTTTAACAACCTGGCTGAAGAACGTTTTACAGCCAGAAAGTACTCTGAGCATAACTGAAGATGCCCAGCAAGTTTTGCGTGATCTACATCAGGCGAAATTACATTTGGCCCCTGAAGAACTGCTAAGTTTAGTCATAACTAAACTTAAACTGGCTGATATTATTGTCAGCTGGGATGGCTCGGCCTATCAGAGTGAGCAACGTTTAGCGAATCTCGATGCGTTGCTTAACTATGCACAAGACTATAGTCAATTAAAGCAGGCAATGCGTTTGCCAGTAAACATAAATGGTTTTTATAACTTTTTAAAAAATAAGGCGAAAAAGGATTTAGATCTGCAGCAAGGTAGTGCTGGGGATGCAGTACAGGTAATGACAGTGCATGCTGCCAAAGGCTTAGAGTGGCCAATGGTTATTGCTAATTTTCTTGATAAGCAGATAAAGCATCGCCTGTTCAGTGTTAAAGCGCTTAACAGCGATGTTGAATATCAGATTGAACAGCCACTGCAGGGGCGCGCTTTACGCTTTTTACCGTCTTATAAAGCCTCTCGAGGCACAGTCGATAAGAAAGACTCACTCGAAAAACGTATGCTGGAGCAGGGCCTTGGCGTCAATGAGTTACAACAAGCCTTATCTGAAGCCAAACGCGAACTCTATGTCGCGCTAACGCGAGCTAAACACTATTTGGTATTAAGTCGCTTAGACGCCGAACCCGCCAACTTCAGCTTTTACGATAAGTTTCCGGAAATATTAACAGGGGTACCCAGCAACCTTACATGGCATGCTCCGGCAAATACCCAACCACAAGCCCAAATTCGTTGGCGAGCTATCTCGGCATTAGACCGCTCTGCAAGAAAAATTACCCCTTCGGCGATGCATGGCGGGCAACAGCTTTGTGTGGTGGTTAAGCAGCAATTTGGCCAAAACCTTACTATCCCCAAGCAGGTAGTCGCCAATAAACAAGAAAGCCAACTTGGCGATCGAATTCATCAGGTAGTTTCTTGGGCCGTTAGTAACCCAGGAGCTAATTTAGAAAAACGCTGTACAGCCTTATTAGCCGATTTTGGGATACAAGATCAGGAGTTTATCGCCGCCTTAAGCAATAATCTTAATGCATTTATCCAGCACCTCCATGCCGAAGGTTTGAGCAGCTGCCACAGTGAGTTACCCATTAACGTGGTAAATCCTGCAGGGCAGGAAATTAGTGGCAGTATTGATTTGCTGGTGCAGTTAGAAGATGGATGGCTGATCATTGACCATAAATTATTTTCTGGCCAAAACACGGAAACAGAGTATTTAGAAAATTATGCCGGACAGTTGCTAGCCTACAAGCAAGCCTTAATGCTTGCCGGTATGCCTGCCGCAAACATGGCGATACATGCAGTTACTAAAGGTGCCTTGTATAAATTGGCTGAACATCAAGTTTAAATTAACGTAGCCTTAAAAAAGCACATCGCTAATTTTTACTCGACGCAATTTGTCGCAGCTACCCGGCATACTGGTTCTCCATTACAGAGGAGTGCCACTATGCCGATAGCAAAGCGTAAACCACGTCGTCACCAGCCAGAGTTAGATGCAGCAGCCAATTTTGAGCATCTGCCGATTGGCTTGTTGTGGAACTATCGTTTAGTTCTGGAGTGTAATGTACTCAGCCGGTTCTTTGATCAGGATTGCGAGCTGGATCGCGAAGATGCACAAAGCGTAGGCATTCCGGATCAGGCGATGGACTTTGATCGCGCCCAGATGCAGCGCTATCTAAAACAGCAAATCAAAGTACTGGAGCGGCAGGTTGAACTGGGCGTTCCGTTGTCATTACGCAGTAATGCGCAACAACTCGCGCAGTTGGTTGGTTTAAACGACACTGAGCAACAGGTGCTGATCTTTGTGGCGTTGGTCAAGACCGAGCAAATCGTTAACAACCTCTGCGAGATGATTCGGGTTAAGCATCTGAGTAGCCTGTGTAAGCTGGTAGCGAAGGCGCTAAATTTACCGCTAGCTGATATCAAAATGGCCTTAAGCGATAAATCAGCCTTACTTACCACCGGCATATTAGAGCTGGAAATTCACAGTTTTGGTAACACCATTGCCGATTGCTTTGACTTTCTGAGTCAGAAATTCAGTGAATTACTGCTATCTGACAACGCCGAGCCGACAGCGTTTTTTAAAGAAATTATTCAGCAAGCGCCGGCATCTACTCTTAAGCTTGAGCATTTTGCCCATGTGCAACAAGACTTGGATATCTTATTACCTTATTTGCAGCACAGCGTAGCGACCAGCAAAGCTGGGGTGAATATCCTGCTGTATGGCCAACCTGGCACCGGCAAAACCGAACTTTCACGGTTATTGGCACAGCAACTTAATGTCACTTTACATGAAGTAAGTTGCCAGTGTGATGATGGCGATGCCATCGCCGGTAATGCCAGAATGCGGGCATACCGCTTGGCGCAGCGTTGTTTGGCCAATACTCAAAGCCTGTTGCTATTTGATGAGGTAGAGGATGTGTTTATCCAAAATCCGTTTGCCCGTCAGTCTGAGCAGCGTAAAGGCTGGTTAAACCGGATGCTGGAGCAAAACCCGGTTCCGACCTTATGGTTAACCAACAATCATCAGATTATTGATCCGGCCTTTATCCGCCGCTTTGATCTGGTTATTGAAATGCCGATACCACCACAAGCACAACGCGCTGAGTTTTTGCATCAGGCTGCAGGTGGCATCTTAACGCCTAATGCTGCCATGCAGCTGGCGGCACACCCAAGGCTAACGCCAGCCGTAATCGATCGTGCCAGTAAAGTGGTACAAAGCATTCAGCTTGATACTGATAAATATGATAAAGCGACGCTACTGCAGCGCGTGATGCAGCAAACCTTATCCGCGCAGGGGCATCAGCTGCCCTTTGCTAAGGGCCAGGAATTAGGTGATGTGTACGATCCAGGCCTAATTAATACCGAAGCGAATTTGAGCGTAATTGTTGAGGGCTTAAAAATGCAGAGCTCTGGCCGCTTATGTTTGTACGGCCCGCCAGGTACCGGTAAAACTGCCTTTGCGCACTATCTGGCCAAACAACTGGCTAAGCCGTTAATTATTAAACGCGCCTCGGATCTGTTAAGCCCCTATCTTGGAGAAACAGAAATGGCAGTGGCGGCAGCTTTTAATCAGGCGGCAAAGCAGCAGGCTATTTTGCTGATTGATGAAGTGGATAGTTTTCTACAGGATCGCAGTAAGGCGCGGCAAAGCTGGGAGGTCAGTATGGTTAATGAGTTACTCACACAGCTTGAAGGCTTTGACGGGCTCTTTATTGCCAGCACTAACCTGATGCACAATTTGGATCAGGCGGCACTGCGGCGCTTTGATCTAAAAGCCTGCTTTAGTTACTTAAAGCCCGCACAGGCGAAGCAGTTACTGCAGGCACATTGCCAGCAATTAGGCTTAAATGTTTGTGATACAAGCTTGCAACGTGTCGCTAGTAGCAGCTTGTTAACCCCTGGCGATTTTAATGCAATACGCCGGCAGGCGCGGTTTCAGCCATTTGCCAGTGCGCAAGCCTTTGTCACAGCGCTTCTAACCGATGTGGCGTTGAAAGCTCAGCACAAGACTGAAAGCAAAGGGATAGGTTTTTTGCAATAAACACGAAGCATTTAGCACAGTCGCGGTAAAGCACTTAGCATGTTTTACCGCGAGATTTCTGAGCAGCCCATTCAATTTTTAAGCAACTGTTTGAGGGAGAACACTTCAGGCAAGGACGCCTAATCCTCAGCGTAAAGCGCTGCGGCCCCGCGGATTTTATCAACTATTTCCTGCCTAAGCTCGGGTGGAGATACCACCTGAATAGCCAAAGAGTGTGATAAAATCCACCATTGTAATTGCCAACCATCAATAACAGTGGCGCTGAGTTCAAACCAGCCGTCGGCAGCCGGAGTAAGCTGCATATCCTCTGCTAACGGCGCTTCATACAAAATTTTGGCCAGATGCGGGTTAACCCGGGCCACAAACTGTATGGCCATGCCACTGCCAAACTGCATAGCGCCCGAGTTAATATACTGTGCCAGTGAAAAGCCATCAGGTATTTTTATTGCCGTATTGGTTAGTGTTAAGGCATTAAAGCGATGTAAAGCAAATAAACGCTGGTCGCTATAGTCACCAACGGTCGCTACCAGATAGGTAATATGGCCGCGTTGTACCAACCCCAGCGGGTTAATCTGATATTCTTTTTGTACCTGATCGTGGATTGCCGTATACACCGCAGCCAGTTGTTTGCCCTCGGTCATCGCCTGTTGCACTGCTTCGTAATGTTCAGCCGGCGTTGCGGGTGGCGTTAAGGGTAAAGCGGGTGAGACCACGGCAATTTTATCTGCCAACAAGCCTTTGCTGTTGCTGCCATCCAACGCATCAATCTTGCGTTTAGCCAAAGCAAAGCGATCTTTTAAGCCTTTCAGCATAGTATCTGGCAGGATAGTTTTTAAAGTGCCTTCAACCAGCTGTAACATCATCGCATCAGCAACGCTTACGCCAGGGATATGGCTGGTTTTATCCTCCATCCAGCGCCAATACTGGGCATTGCCTTCTTTATTACAATAAATGGGAAAGGGGATCGACAAATCAATCAGATCTCTATCCACTGTGCGGCGGGTCACCTCAAAACCAGCGGCAGCCAGTTTGTTATGAATATCGCTAACACTAATCCCGTTTCCTTGCGAGGGGATCATCTTTAGCACTTCCCACTGGCGGCTTATCGAGGCGTTATTTTTATTTGATGGCATCGCTGACTCCTTGCAAATCCACTTTGCCGCCATCTTAATGGCAGACTTAACAAATGAAAAGACTAAAAAATCCCTAAAATCAGCACTTAACCATCTTGTTATCCGGTAGTATCTGCGTAACGTTTTAGCTAAACCACATTTTGCTCGTCACATTTTGTCGTAGGCCTATTTTAGACTCACCAGTGATTAACCGCACAGGAACTGCAGCATGAAAATCCTCCATACTTCCGACTGGCATTTAGGCCAGAATTTTTACACCAAAAGCCGCAAAGCGGAGCATCAGGCATTTTTAGACTGGCTACTGCGGCAGGTTACCGCACAGCAAATTGATGCAGTTATTGTGGCTGGAGATATTTTTGATACCGCTACACCGCCCAGTTATGCCCGTGAAATGTATAACCAGTTTGTGGTAGATATGCATAAAGCCGGTTGTAATTTGGTCGTGCTGGGTGGCAATCATGACTCTGTTTCAGTGCTTAACGAAACCAAATCGCTGTTAAAGCAGCTAAATGCCTATGTAGTCGCCAATACCAGTGAAGATGCGGCAGAGCAGGTGATCCCGCTTTGTAACCGTGCCGGCGAAGTCGGCGCGATCCTCTGTGCTGTGCCCTTTATTCGGGCCCGCGATGTACTGGAAAGTAACGCCGGTGACAGCGCTGATGCAAAGCGCGAGGCCCTGGCCTTGGCGATCAAACAGCATTATCAGCGGCTTTACGAAGAAGCACAGCAACAACAGGCCGCACTACCCAATTGGGTACCGATTATTGCCACTGGTCATCTGGCTGCTGTGGGGGTTACAGCTTCCGAAAGTGTACGCGAAATCTATATCGGCACCTTAAATGGCTTGCAAGCCGACACCTTTCCGCCAGCAGACTATATTGCGCTTGGCCATATTCACCGGCCACAGCTGGTAAGTAAAAATCGACCCATTTACTATTCGGGTTCACCCATTGCGCTAAGCTTCGATGAGCTTTCGCATAAAAAACAAGTTAATGTGCTGGAATTTACTACCAATAAAACACTGCAGCTGGACTTACTTGAAGTGCCGACATTTCAGCCTTTAGCTGTATTAAAAGGCGATCTGATGGCATTAGAACAGTCCTTGCAGCAGTATGCTCACCATAGCGGCGTACCAGTTTGGCTCAGCATTGAAGTAACAGGGCAGGACTTTTTAAGTGATATCCAGCAAAAGATCCAGCAACTTACCCAAGATCTCCCCGTAGAGGTACTGCAAGTTAAACGCAGCCGCAAGAACGTGCAGACTGACACCACTAAAACAGCCGAGCGCACCTTAACTGAACTTACCCCAGAAGAAGTGTTTGCCAAACGCCTGGCACAGCGAGATTTTACCAAGGATCCACAGCAGCCAGAGCGCTTAACCCTGCATTTTGCGCAAACCCTTGCCAGCTTGCACGAACAGGAGGCTAACGTATGAAGATTTTAACCCTACGCCTGAAAAACCTGAACTCGTTAAAAGGTGAGTGGAAAATCGATTTTACTGCCGCGCCCTTTGCCGACAGTGGCCTGTTTGCGATCACCGGGCCAACCGGGGCCGGTAAAACCACTTTATTAGATGCGATCTGCCTGGCGCTCTATCACGAAACGCCGCGCCTGGGCGCCATTAATAACAACAATAATGAAATTATGAGCCGCGGTACCGCCGAGTGTTTGGCAGAAGTGGAATTTGAAGTAAAAGGTATCGCTTATCGCGCGTTTTGGAGCATGCGTCGTGCCAGAAATAATGTGGACGGGCAGCTGCAGGCGGCTGCAGTAGAATTAGCGGAAGTTGCCACCGGTAAAGTGCTAGCCAATCAGATTAAACCCAAATTAGATGAAGTGGAGCGTTTAACCGGGCTGGATTTTGGCCGCTTTACAAAATCCATGTTGTTATCGCAAGGTGCTTTTGCTGCATTCTTAAATGCCAGTGAAGCAGAGCGCGCCGGGTTATTAGAGCAGCTAACTGGTACTGAAATTTATGGTTTTATTTCACAGCGGGTGTACGAGCGTTACACAGCAGCTAAACAACAGCTGCAAGCCTTGCAGCAACAAGCCCAGCATATTGAACTGTTAAGTGAAGCACAGCAGCAGGAACTGCAGGATGCCCGCCAAGCCTTAATCACTGCCAACCAGCAAGCAGAGCAACAACTCAAAGCGCTGCAACAACAACTTAATTGGTATCAGCAGCAACAAGAGCTGCTTAGTCAGCAAGCAAGTGCCCGGCAGCAAGTGACTGAGGCACTGCAAGCAGAGCAGGCAGCTGCAGCGGATCTAAGCTGCCTAAGTTTAAGTGAGCCCGCAGAAATACTGCGTACGCCCTGGCATTTATTGCAGCAGACAGAGCAACAACTTGCCGCCTTACAAGTCGAAGCCAGCCAATTAATCGCGCAGCAGCAAAAGCTAGGCGAAAATGTTGCCCAGGCACAACAGGCGCAACAGCAAGCTGAGCAGCAATTTAACCAAGTGCGCCAGGCACAGCACCAGCATGACCTGCTGATTATGGATAAAGTATTGCCGCTGGATAGCCAGATCCAAGCTATGAATGAGCAGCTTAAGCAAACGCAGCGGCATAAGCAGCAAAGCCAGCAGCAGCTATCTGAGTTAACTTTAGACCATAGTCGTTTAAGCCAGGCGTTATCCGCTACCCAACAACAGCTGCAAAGCACACAGCGATTTTTAGCCGAACAGCAGCACGATGACGCTTTAGTAAGCCTGTTACCGGCCTGGCAGCAACAGCAGCAGTATTTGCAGCAGCAACAGCATGAAATTCAAGCTGTCAAAGCACAGCTGCCAACGCTGGAGCAGCAAATTAACCAACAACAGCATCAACATACTGCTTTAACTACCCAAGCTCAGCGAGCGTCAACAGAGCTTAGTCAGGCCCAGCAAGCGGCTGAGCAGGCTAGTCAGCAGCTGTCTGCGCTGCACCAAGAAGGCGATTTAACTCAGATCCGAGAGCGGTTAAAGCAACAGCAAACCTGGCTTGATGCAGTAAAATATGCACAAAGCACTCAGCAGGCTTATGGCCAACTTGCGCAGCAGCAAAACGGCTATCAGCGACAAGCCCAGGATTATCAGCAGCAAGCTGAGCAATTAGTGACCCAGCAAGCGGCATTAACTGCTCAGGTAGATCTGGCCAAGCAGCTTGTTCATAGCCTCGGGCAAACTATTGATACAGAAAGCCAGCTGGCCAGCTATCGGCAACAACTCTGTGACGGAGAAGCCTGCCCACTGTGCGGCGCCACTGAGCATCCAATGCGAGCACACAGTATTGCGGTACCGGAAATTATTCAGCAGCAAGCGCAGGCCAAAGCGCAGTTAGACAGTCTGACAGGCCAGTTACACGCCACCACACTGAATATTGCCAAACTTGAACAACAGCAAAGCTTATTGGCTGCAAGCGAGCAGCAAGCTCAGGAAAAAAGCGCTGAGCTTTATCAACAATTTAGTAGCTGGTGCCTGAATTTACCGGCAGCACTGCTGGCGTTCTGGCAAGCAGCGATTGCAGGCAAGGGACAGCATGTCGTTTCGGGCACTGCCTTAATACTGCAGCAGTTAGCCAAAGCAGACGAGCAGGGCGCCCGGGCGCTAGTGCAACAACCCGAGCTAATGACTGCGCTTAATATAGCGCTGCAGCACGCCATCGAATTGGATAACGCACATTTAACGCAGCTATTGCAGGCACAGCAACAGCTAGCTCAGGCGCAGGCGGCGTTAAACACTAAGCAGCAAACCCATACGGCGCTGACGAATCAACTGGCATTAGTTGCGCAGCAACAGCACAGCACCCAAGCTGAGTTAAGCCGGCTGCAGCAACAGCTTAGTAAGTTAGAGCAACAAAGCGCGGCAGCCTTAACTGCTCTTGTGCAAGATATTGCGCAGCAAGGCTTTAGCCTAAACAACACCCTAAGCTTGCCGGAGCTGGCCAGTTGGCTAGCACAAAAAACACAAGATTTAACGCGCTATCAGCAATATCAGCAGCAGGGGCTAAAACTCTCGCAGCAGCTTGCCGAACAGCAGAACAAGCTGGCTGGCCTGAGCGCACAACATAAAGCCGCAGAGCAAGGTGCAGCGAACCTGGCGCAAGAGCTTAGCCGCTTAACAGAAAGCCTGACTAACCTAACTGCCGAGCGACAGGCACTTTACAGTAATAAGGTGGTAAAAGATGAAACGCAGGCCTTTACCGTGCGCGTACAACAGGCCGAGCAGCACCTGTCGCATGCTCAGCAGCTGTTACGCCAGGCCGAGCAGGCGCAGCAACAAAACCAAACGGCTGCGGCGCTTAATCAAAGTAAAACCGCCGAGCAGCAAACCAGGCTTGCTGAACAAAGACAAGCATGGCAACAACAACGTCAAGCACAGCAGTTTACCAGTAATGAGGCCTTTTTAGCGGCGTTATTGCCGGCAGAGGAGCGTAGCCGCTTAACGCAGCTAAAACAGCAGCTCTCTGAAGCAAAAACCACCGCACAAACGCTATTGTCGCAGGCCAGCAGCAAGCTTGCGGCCCTAATGGCACATACTGAAGCCGCCAACTGGCAGCAGCAAGCACCGGATGAGGTGGCGCAGCAGCACAATAATCTGCAACAACAGCGCGAACAGCAATTGCAGCGCCTGGGCGAAATGCAACAACAGCATCAGGAAGATGCGAAGCGCCGGCAACAACATGCGGCACTGCTCACCGAGATCACCAAAGCAGAGCTGGCCTTTGTTGACTATGACGCGATGAACGACTTAATCGGTTCCGCCAAAGGCGATAAATTCCGTAAATTTGCCCAGGGTTTAACGCTGGATAACCTGATTTATCTGGCCAATAAACAGCTGGAGCGCTTACACGGGCGCTATGCGCTAAGCCGCAAAAATACCGAAGGTTTAGAGTTATCAGTACTGGATACCTGGCAGGCCGATACGATACGCGATACCAAAACGCTATCGGGTGGTGAAAGCTTTTTAGTCAGCTTAGCCTTAGCACTGGCGTTATCTGATTTGGTTAGCCATAAAACCAGTATCGATTCGCTGTTTTTAGACGAAGGCTTTGGCACCCTCGATGCCGAAACCCTGGATATCGCTCTCGACGCGCTGGATAACTTAAATGCTACCGGTAAAACAATAGGGGTAATTAGCCATATCGAAGCCATGAAAGAGCGTATTCCGGTGCAGCTTAAAGTGACCAAAAAAAGCGGCTTAGGCATCAGTGAGCTTAACAAAGAGTTTCGGGTAGAGGCATAAAGCGAAACGTAGAAACCGGCATGGGAAGTAAGCAGCGAATTAGCAGGGTAAAAGTCTGCTTACTTCCGCTAAGGTGCAGCAACCTAATCATCTAAAAGGGGTTATCGGCGCAGGCTAGTATAAAAGTTGTAGCTAAAGTGCTTGCCTAAGCTGTACCTGATATGGCATTAATAGGGCCAGAAAAAGCAACCAGGAAGCTGATTCAAATGGTATTAACGGATTTAAGCTACAGCGCCCTTAAAGCCTATCAACGGCAACATCGTGATCATTTCCCGGAAAACCTGTCACTGCGGGTACACCGCGCCTTAAGTTGGCTAAGTAAAGCCGAACAAGCCAGAGCCAACAAAGATACCGACACCGAATTTATTTACTACTGGATTAGCTTTAATGCCGCTTACGCTAACGAATTTGGCGAAATCGATCGTATCGGCGAAAAAGAATTGTTTGAAGCCTTTTTAAGCAAAATTGCCGACCTGGACACCACTGAGCGGTTATACCAACTGATTTGGCAACAATTTAGCGGCAGCATTCGCCTGCTAATGGACAATAAATTTGTTTACCAGCCATTCTGGGATTACCACCGCGGCCGCATTAGCGAAGATGAGTGGCAACAGCGCTTTATGGCATCAAAGGCCGCACTAAACGTGGCACTGGCATCAAAAAATGTGCCGGTAGCTATGGCACAAATTTTTACCAGGCTTTACACCCTGCGAAACCAAATTATCCATGGCGGTGCAACCTACAACAGCCAGGTAAACCGTGAACAACTAAAAGATGCCTGCAACCTGCTAAATAAGCTAATCCCCCTGATTATTGCGCTGATGATGAGCGCACCGGATCAGCTATGGGGGGAGGGGTGTTATCCAGTTGTTTAATAACGTGTAATCGAAAATAACTTATCAAAAATATTGAGGTTTTACATGAAGCATATTGTGCAAATTAACCAGCAAGCACTGACCCAAATGTTGCTCGCGGGGTTCGAAGCCTTCGTCATTAAGCACGGAAAATATAAACGTTCAGGCATTGAATTTCATGGCACTGTTTATGGTGATATCAGTATAAATAACAGTAAAAAAACCCCGCCGTGTCAGGATAGTTGTC
>NZ_LZEJ01000051.1:0-14026 GCF_001704375.1 Alishewanella sp. HH-ZS
CAAAATTTCTGGGGATACCTCAGTAACGATACTGCAATTAAATAGAATATCAATGCAATAACATCCTGACGTTTAATTATGCCTTGCTGTCATTTAATAATAAGGCTTCTCAATATTATGTGCATCAGTTATGATTAAGTGGATTATTAAACGGGAGTCAAAGATGTCGATATTACTTGATAAGCGCGAATTAAAAAAAGCAGCCAAGGAACTTACGTTAGCTAAGTTAAATGATGTTCTGGAAACACTGCAAACTGTACTGGCGGAGCGCCAGTCAGAGATCGATGCCATCAACGAGATTGAGCGCTTCGCCCGTGAAAAAGGATTTACACTGGAGCAGTTAGGTTACAAACAGGTACAGGATGTTGTGCCGGTGTCTGTTGAAACAGAAAAGAATTCAGATAAAAAGCCAGTTAAACCAAAATTCAAAACACTGAACAAAGACAGTCAGTATTTTTATGTTGAGAATGGCAAGTTACAATTATTGCGGACTCATACAATGAAAAAAGGTCTACAGGATCGGGGTATTGATGTGGTACCAGCCGCCAAGGTAGACAAAAAGTTTGCCAAAGATATTGAGCGTTTACTTACTGAAGCCACAGAGCAAGCGGTGGCCAATTTTAATCAGAAAGTTGCCATCTGGAATGCCTGGGCTGCAGCCAATGGTGGTGAGATCCTGCAAAGCCGCTAAGCTTTATCCTTACAGCAGTGCTGAAAAAACCCGGCATGACCGGGTTTTTGTTATTTAAAGCTGTGTTATTTCGGTTGGGCGTCGAGCGACTGCCCGGTCACGCCGATACTGTCATCACTCATCAGATAGAGATACAGCCACATCAGATCAGCCGGCGTTTTCAACTTCTGTGCGTCTTCACCGGGATAGGCCTTGGCGCGCATACTGGTGCGGGTGGCGCCCGGATTAATGCAGTTAACCCGTAAACTGGTTTGATCGAGTTCATCAGCCAGAATTTGCATTAAGCCTTCAGTGGCAAACTTTGATATCGCGTAAGGGCCCCAGAAAGCACGACCTTTGCGGCCAACACCGGAAGAGGTAAAGACGACAGAGGGGTGTGCGCTTTGCTTTAGTACCGGCAACAGTGCCTGTGTCATCAGCATCGGTGCCGTAACATTAACCTGCATAATATCCTGCCAGGTTGGCAGGTCGATATGTTCAAAAGGGGTTAGCACGCCCAGTAAGCCCGCATTATGTAACAGGCCATCTAAGCGCCCGAACTCTGCCTGAATGGTAGCGGCCATATCCTGATAATGTTTCTTGGTCGCGCCTTTCAGATCCAACGGCACTATCGCCGGTTCCGGATAGCCTGCCGCTACAATCTCATCATAAACTGCAGTGAGTTTGTTGGTGGTTTTACCCAGTAAAATGACGGTCGCACCATACTGGGCAAAAGTCATAGCGGCGGTTCTACCGATACCATCGCCGGCACCGGTCACCAGAATCACTTTATCTTGCAGCACGCCAGGCACTGCGCTGTAGTGTTGAGGTATTTGCATAACAGACTCGTCGTGTAAAAAAAATGGCGACAGGATACGCCCAATAACACTATTTTGCACCTTTCTTCACGATATCTGTGTTTTTACTCTAGCGATCTTGAAAACTTTGAGTTAACTTTAACTGGTCGTAGCTGTTAGTCATTAACAGCCGCCTAATTCAGAAATAAGCAGAGTAAGGTTTTGCTTTGCAATAAAAAAATACCAGTGATGGACAGGGGAGAAATTATGAAGAAGCTGGCAATCAGTATTGCTGTCACCGCGGCGCTCGGTTTAGCAGCTTGTGGTGATTCGTTAGACGACATCAAACAGGATGTCGGGCAAGGTGGTAATGTTATTCCAAGTGCCCGGGTTGTTTTTGATCCTACCGCCGGGCAAGTCTCAGTTCCGAACGATTTATTATTTCAGGGTACTACCGATGGCACTCTTACGCTTGATGCCGGTGCCGCGCCTGATTACACCAATCCACAGGTTGCGCTTGGCGCATTAGATGGCTGGTCAACGCAAAACCCATTCAGTATCGCTTTGAGTTTCCCGGCTGGTGTAAGTTTGAATATGGACTCCGCCAGAGCACCAGGTTCAGTGCGGTTATTTAAAGCGCTGATGGGTGATCCGGCGTCTCCGGATACTGCTTGCCGTGCTGTACCACGTGGTCTGGCGTGTAAGATCGTGTCTGAATTACAATATGGCGTTGATTTCGTTTCTGCTGGCAGTGGTAACAGTGTTGCGGTGATTCCGTTAAAACCACTGGAAGCGGCGACGACCTATTTGCTGGCGCTGACAAATGGCTTAAAAGACAGCACAGGTGCAGCAATTAAACCTTCAACAACCTATGAGTTGGTGAAACAAGATTTGGCAACTTTGCCTTTGGCAACAGAATCCCAGCGCGGTTTGCAAGCGGTGATCAACAGCTTCGAAAATACGATGCGTGGTCAAGGCTTGCCATCTGAGAGTATTATTTATTCCGCCGCCATTACGACCCAGTCTACCGGGGCGGTACTGGCTAACCTGAAACAACTGATGGCTTCGCCAACCCCAACCGGTTATGCACCGGGTGCTTTAGTGGTGCAAGATACAGGCTTTACTGTTTCTCAAGTAAATCCGGCATTCGCTAGCTCTCCTGCCTTTCAGAACACCCGTTTATATCAGGGTAGCCTGACGCTGCCATACTTCCTCGGCGTACCCTCTGCTGAGAACGTAACAGCGCCGTTAAATACACGCTGGCTGGCGCGTTGTGATAGTGGTGCCATTATCGCTGCCTTACCACCAAGCATGAAACCATCGACACCAGTGTCAGAAAATGATGGCTTCTGTCAGGCTGTCAGTAATGGCGCCTTGCGTGATTTGGGCGTAGACAGTGCCCGTCATCTGACGAAATTTAATACTATACCCAAAATTAATAGCTATCAGAACGTATCTGTCCAGATGACCGTCCCTTCTGGTGCAACGCCACCTGAGGGCTGGCCGGTGGTGATTTTGCAGCACGGTATCACCTCCCGCAAAGAGGATATGCTGGCAATTACCGGCACGCTGGCTTCACAGGGTTTCGCCACTGTTGCTATTGACCATCCGTTACACGGCAGCCGTGGTTTTAGCTTCTCAACGGCCGATCGCACCTTTAACTTTAATGCGTCGACTAATGCCGCTACCGACTATATGAACCTGTCAAACCTGCTGGTGACGCGGGATAACCTGCGGCAGAGTATTGCCGATATGCTGGCACTGCGGTTTGCGCTGAATAATATCAGCGGTGTGACCATCGACAAGAGCCGCATTCAGTTCCTGGGGCATTCATTAGGTGGTATTACCGGCACTGGTATGGTGGCATTAGCGAATGCTCCAACGGGTAATGCAACTTTAGATGCCGCCTTTAAGGTGGAAACCGCTGTTTTGGCGATGCCTGGCGGTGCGGTCGCTAACTTCTTATTAGACTCACCATCCTTTGGTCCGCTGATTAAAGCCAGCGTAATGTTAGGTGCCGGTGGTGAACTGACCAGTCAGTTTGTAACCTATGTTGCCACTAATACGGGTTGTGGTACGCCTTCTGCAGCAAATCTGGCGACCTGGCCAGCTTGTGCAGCGCCAATCGTCAACCAGTATCTTGCCAGTTTGCAGCAGACCGGTAATACCGCGCAGTTAAACCGTATTACTGCGACCCTGACGCAGTTTGCCTTTGCTGCGCAAACAGTAACAGACAGTGGTGATCCGAATAATTACGCGCAAATGCTGGTTGCCGGTGGTACTCCAACCTATATTATTGAGGTTGTTGGCGACGGTGCGGATAATAAGCCAGATCAGGTTATTCCTAATGGCTTCTTTAACCCGCTGACCGCTCTGGCTCAGGGCCGTATGGCGCTGGCCGGTACTGAGCCTTTGGCGCGGTTACTGAATGCCTCTGCTGTACCAGCACAGGCACCGGGTGTAGCGCTGACAGGTAATGCGTTGACGCGCTTTAAAGCGGGTGACCATAGTTCTATTTTGAACCCGGCATCCAGCGCAGCAGCGACCGGTGAGATGCAGTTCCAGACTGTAACTTTCTTCCTGAATCGCGGTAAGCAGATTGGTGTACAGAATCCGGCGGTTATTGCCGGCAATTAAGGTCTGAGTGACCTTACCCCTAACAGCCCGGCTGCAGAATGCGCCGGGCTGTTGCTTTATGATTTAGTAGTTAAGCATAATAGCGGCTTAGCAGCCATCTTTAACTCGCTTGGCAATAACGTCAGTGGCAGCAGGAGAATATTTTGGCATTTATCTACGAATATGGTTTATTTTTGGCCAAGGCGGCAACGCTGGTTCTTGCTGTGGCCATTATTATTGCGTTAATCGCCGGCGTCGCGCTGAAACAGCGCCCCCGCAAAGGCCAGCTTGAGATCCATGATCTGAATGAAGCCTACCTGCAACAGCAAGAGTTGTTACAGCACTATTTATTGCCAAAAAAAGCCTTTAAAAAATGGCAGAAGAATGCGCAGAAAAGCTATGACCAGTTAACTGAGCAACCCAAACGTCTGTTTGTGGTGGAGTTTAATGGCAGTATCGACGCGCATGAGGCTGAAGCCTTGCGCGAAGAAGTCTCGGCGATCCTGGCGGTTGCTACCACCGAGGATGAAGTCTTACTGAAGTTGGAAAGTGGTGGCGGCGTGGTACATGGCTATGGCCTTGCGGCGTCACAGCTGGACCGGCTAAAACAGCAACAGATCCCGCTTACCGTGGCGGTCGACAAGGTGGCCGCCAGTGGCGGCTATATGATGGCTTGTGTTGCCGATAAGATCCTCGCAGCACCCTTTGCGATTATCGGCTCCATTGGCGTCATTGCGCAGTTACCTAATTTTAACCGCTTGCTGAAAAAGCATGATGTGGATTTTGAACAATTTACTGCCGGTGAATTTAAACGTACCGTCACCTTGTTCGGCGAGAATACCGATAAAGGCCGGCAAAAATTCCAGCAAGAATTAGAAGAGACCCATCAGCTATTTAAAGCTTTCGTTGCCCGGCATCGGCCAGCCTTAACGCTGGATAAAGTGGCGACCGGTGAGCACTGGTTTGGTTACCAGGCGCTGGAGCTGGGTTTGATTGATGAAATCAGTACCAGTGATAGTTACTTATGCCAGGCTTGCCAGCAGCGACAGGTACTGCAGGTTAAATACAGCCAGAAAAAGCGTCTGTCAGAAAAACTGGGTACAGCGGGAGTCAGCTTTGGCACGGCCCTGTGGCAGAAGCTACAGCAGTGGCGTTGGCATTAAGCTAATGGAACAGGCATTTTGGCATCAATGCTGGCAACTGCAGCAGCTTGGTTTTCAGCTCGCAGAACCCCATCCGTTATTACAGGCACATCTGGCAGAGGTGCTTGCCAGCAAAGCGGGTGCACTAAACAGCATAGTGCTGCCATTATGCGGTAAAAGTCCGGATCTGATGTTTTGTCGCCAGTTTTTGCCGGTAACAGGTTTCGAGCTATCACCTATTGCCTGCCATGATTTCTTTAGCGAACAGGGGCTTGGCGTGACAGTGGATAGGTCACCCGCTGCTGCGCCGGACTTTGTGCATTATCAAAGCACAGACATAGAGCTTTGGCAGGGTGACTTCTTTCAGGTGCCGGCGGCATTAATCCAGCGCTCGGCGCTGCTGTACGATCGTGCTGCGCTGATTGCCTTACCCGCACCGATGCGCCGGGCCTATGCAGATAAATTAAAGCAGTGGTTGGCGCTGGGCGCCTCGCTGTTGTTGATTAGTCTTGAATATCCGGAGGCAGAGCGTCAGGGGCCACCTTTTGCGGTATTGCCGGATGAATTAGCGCAACTATTTTCAGGCTATCAGCTCACGTTGCTGCAAAGCCAGGATATTACCGGTCAGGGATTTGGCCGCCGACGCTTGGCGACCAGTCAACTATGGGAAAAAATTTGGTTAATAGAATAGCGCGTGTTGACGTGTCAACACGCGCTGGCAATGGCGAGCTGCCATTGCTATTCCTGCGTTGTTACGCTCAGGAATCGCGCAGGTGATGAAAGTCGATACTTTCTTCTTTTAAGCCAGCGCGCGGATCGTTAAAGACACTTTCATCAAACTCGCCCTCGCTTTTACCGACGACGACTGACACCATGGCATCGCCGGTAATATTGACCGCAGTGCGTGTCATATCGAGCAGGCGATCCACTCCGATAATCAGCGCGATACCCTCAACCGGCAGCCCCACCTGTTGCAGTACCATGGCTAACATAATTAAACCCGCACCCGGTACTCCGGCAGTGCCAATTGACGCCAGTGTTGCCGTGAGGATCACCATTAAAAAGTCAGAAAAGCTAAGGTCGACGCCAAATAGCTGTGCAATGAAGACGGTGGCAACACCCTGCATAATGGCCGTGCCGTCCATATTGATGGTGGCGCCAAGAGGCACAGTAAAAGAGCTGATGGTATTTTTTACACCGAGCTTTTTGGTTACGGTTTCCATCGTGATGGGTAAGGTGGCGCTGCTGCTGGAAGTGCTAAAGCCAAAAAGTGCGGCTTCGCGCATTTTCTTTAAAAAGATAATCGGGTTTAAGCCGGTCAGCGCTTTTAAAATAACCGGATAAACCAATAAGCCATGTACCAGCAGCACCGTTAAAACCACCATAAAATACATAAAGAGGTTGAGGATGGTCTCGTAGCGGATAAAGGTAAAGAGTTTGGCTAACAGGAAAAACACACCATAGGGTGCCAGATTCATCAGTATGGTGACCAGGCGCAGTATCACTTCATTTAAATCGTTAAAGATCCCCGCCAGACGCTCTCCCGCTTTACCGGTAAGCGCCATGGCAATACCAAAGAGTAATGCAAAGACAATAATCTGTAGCATATTGCCAGAGGCCATCGACTGGATAGGATTGGTTGGGAAGATATTGATAAACACCTGCGCCAGTGACGGTGCGGCACTGACATCAAAGGTCGACTCAGCCTGCAGCTCAACCCCCACGCCAGGCCCGGTAAGCAGTGCCAAGGCCATCGCCAGGCTGATTGCCAGCGCGGTCGTGATCAGATAAAGCCCAATCGATTTACCGCCAAGCCGCCCCAGTTTACTGGTATCGGATAAAGAACAGGTGCCGCAGACCAAGGATACAAACACCAGCGGCACTACCAGCATCCGCAAGCTGGCGATAAAGATCTCACCACCAATATGAAAGATACCATCGACAAAGAAGGCGCGCAGCGGTATCGACAGCCCCAACAGAGATAGCTGGCGCTCTTCAGCACCGGCCAGAATAAACTGAAAGAAGATACCGACAGCGATACCGGCAAGCATACCTATTACGATGCGGCTGGTGAGACTAAGTTTTTTTTTGGTTGTCATAAGGCTGAAAATCAGTTTGTTCGCAAAGGTTCCTAGGGTAGCAGGTTGTCAGGCAGCTTTGCAGTCAGGGAATAATTTTTTTTAAATATCGCTGCCGGCTGGATATTTATTAGTTTAAGATACAGAATTAACAAAACTATATAAGAAAGTGCTAGGGAGAGTTTTCATGCTGAAGATCCGGCAACTCTGGGTTGTGTTTGTTATGTTTGCCCTTACCGCCTGTGGTGGGGGAGGAACCTTAGATGGCGGCGGTGGTAGCGGGGGAGGCGGCGGCAGTGGTACAGCGCCAGTCTATCAGTTACAGCTTGAACTATTAAATAGTAGTGGGGCAGCCGCTACCAGTTTGTCGGCCAGTCAACCGCTTACGGTACGGGCGACCCTTACGGCGACACAGAATGCGGTGGTTGCCGGTAAAGTTATTGCTTTTGCGATTGACCCTCCAGGTTTAGCTAACTTGTCGACGTCGACCGGCACGGCCCTGACCGATGCCAGTGGGGTGGCGACCATTACCCTGGCAGTTGGTAGCGCCAGTGGTGCTGGTAGCCTGGTCGCCAGCTACTCTGAGAGTGCAAACGAGGGTAGCACCGTGCGTGCCAGTCGTGCTGTTGGTTTTACGTCAGCCGGTGATGGCGGCGGTGAAACCGGCGTGAATATCGCCAGTGTGCGCCTGCTCGTCGATCGCACTCAGTTAGGCTCAGGTGCCGCCGATGGCATCCAGTTATCTGCCTTGGTACGTGATCGCAATAATGTGTTACTTGCCGGCGTTCCAGTGACTTTCTCTGCAGACTCCGGTGAGCTAATCGTTGTTGCCGCAGAAACAGAGCAGGATGGCGTCGCGAAAGCCCGATTAACCAGTCAGATTGATAAATCTTTACGCGATATTAATCTTACCGCCCGGGTCGGCACCATTGAAGACCGTGTTACGGTCAGAGTGGTAGGTACAACCTTAGAAGCCGTAGCGCCATCAGCTGTAGTGTTAGGTGATAAAGTGTCACTGAACTTTTCGCTGCAGGATGCTGCAGGGCAGGGGATCCCCAATCAACAATTAACGGTAAGTTCAGCGCTCGGTAACCCGCTGAGTGTCACCAACCCGGTAACGGGAGCTAATGGTCAGGTGACTGTACAGTATGATGCGGCTACCAGCGGTAATGATACTTTAACTGTGTCGGCACTGGGTATTAATCAGCAGTTTGCCATCAGCGTTAAAGCTGACAGCTTTGTGTTTTTACCGCAGGCGGGGCAGCCAGAAATCCCGGAGTTTCCACTAAACACGCCAACATCGATGATTCTGGAATGGTTAACCGACAATGTTCCCAATGCCAATCGTAATGTACTGTTTTCTACCACGCGCGGTTTTATTGCCAACACGGCTGCCGGTCTGGCCACTAATCAGGTCGTGACCGAGAACACCACGGGAACAAATGGTCGGGCGGAGGTCTTTGTTCAGTCTGCCTTTGCCGGTCTAGCGACCATTTCAGCGCGCGGTGGTGACAACGAGGTTAATACCCAGCGAGTGATTGAGTTTGTCGCGACCAATCCCACCAAGATCGAAGTGCAGGCGTTTCCGGCACAGGTCGTTCCCGGTGATAGTAGTGCGATCCGCGCTATTGTGCGTGATGCCAACAATAACCCGGTTAAGAATCAGCAAGTCGCATTTTCACTGGATAACAGTGCCGGTGGCTCTATCACTGCGGGTACGGCAGTAACCAACTCTCAGGGTGTTGCAACTACCTCATTCACTGCCGATCAAAATACTGGTGGCGGTATTAACCGTAACAACTTAGTTGTGAAAGCTTCGGTAGGTGGTAACAGCACGATATCTGACTCAACAGATATTAGTGTGGGCGGTCGAACACTCTTTTTTAGATTTGGCACTGGCAATATTATTGAGTCTCCTTCGGCTAGTCTTTACAGAAAAGAGTTTTCAATTATCGTTACTGATAGTTCTGGTAACCCAGTTGCAAATCAGCCTTTAAATGTAGCTGTTGTTCCAGTTCGGTATCGAAAGGGGGAATGGAAGCCTTTTCCGACACCGCCTGAAAGTTTTAAATACTTTATTCCAGTTAAATCGACTATCGAGGATTTTTGTGGTAATGAAGATGTAAATTTCAATGGTATTTTAGATGACGGCGAGGACGAAAATGGTGATGGTCAACTTACTCCTGGTAATTTGGCAACAGTGCCCAGAACCGTGTCTTCTAATGCCGATGGTATCGCAGTGTTTCATGTAACTTATCCTCGAGATGTTGGGGCTTGGCTTGACGTTAGGTTGCAGGTATCAGGTTTTGCCGGAGGAACTGAAAACATTAGTTACAGGGAGTATCCTCTTGATGTCGCAGCAGCCGATATAACCCAAGAGACGGTTCAGCCTCCGCGGAATCCATTTGGTGAAGCATTAACCTGTTCGGATCCAAATTAGTACATTCGTCCACAAAAAAGGAGCCGTTTGGCTCCTTTTTTGTATCAATACACCGACGAGTTAATGTCGGCGGTAATTATGCTTAACGCTGGAAGCTATATACCGACCCCAGTTTTAGAATTTGCGTCAGCTCATCTAAAGCGGTGCGGGACTCAATCATTAACTGTGGGTCCGCCAAATCCGCTTCGCTTAACTGGTCGCGATAATGCTTATCAACCCAGCTATTTAGCGTGGCAAATAGCTGCTCATTCATCAGCACGGCAGGGTTAACGGCCTGGCGCTCCTGCTCGTTCAGGACCACTCTTAACCGCAGACAGGCTGGACCACCGCCATTACGCATGCTTTGTTTAACATCAAAGTATTTTACCTGGCGAATGGGGGTATCCTGTTGGCATAACTCGGTCAGATAACGGTGTACACCGGCATGTTCCTGACATTCGGTTGGCGCGATAATCACCATCTCGCCGTTGGGTAAATTGATCAGCTGGGTATTAAATAAGTAAGTATTAACCGCATCGGCAACCGACACTTGCTGATCCGGCACTTCAATAAAGTGCAGGCTGCTGTCGTCGCCAAATTTACGCCGGATCTCAGACAGTTTTTGTGTCGTATCCAAAAAGGCTTGTTGATGGTAAAACAGCACGTTGCGGTTGCCCACAGCGATAACATCGTTGTGGAACACGCCCTGATCAATTACCGCTGGATTTTGTTGTAAATAGACGGTGCCATGCTCACTTAAGCCATGTAAGCGGGCGACGGCCTGACAGGCTTCCAGGGTTTGCCGCGCTGGATATTTCGACGGTGCCGGCTTACTGCTATCAAAGGCGTGACGGCCATAAACAAAGATTTCGACGCCGGCTTTGGCGTAATCACTGCACAGGCGGGTATGGTTAGCAGCGCCTTCATCGCCAAAGTGATCGTTATCTGGCAAGTGTTGGTGATGGGCGAAGTGGCGCTGATCACTGAACATGGCACGCAAAATCCGGCCTGTTGTTTCCGGCTCTAACGAGCGGTGAAATTTATTGGTCAGGTTAGCCGGAGTAAAGTGTACTTTACCGTCAGCGGTATCGGCACTGGGTGAGACTGTCGCTGCATTGGCGGTCCACATACTGGACGCCGAGCAGACCGCCCGGTAAACTTCCGGCGCCTGTTTGGCCGCCTGGGTAATAACCTCGTTATCAGAGCCAGTAAAACCCAGCCGGCGCAGCGCGGCAATGTCAGGCCGCTCCTGCGGCGCTAACACGCCTTGTACCATGCCAAGGTCATGCAGGGCTTTCATTTTCTGCAGTCCTTGTTTGGCGGCTTGCTTGGGGCTGGAGGTATTACGGGCATTGTTTAGTGAGGCAACATTGCCTACTGATAAACCGGCATAGTTGTGCGTCGGCCCAACCAGGCCGTCGAAATTGGCTTCATAAGCTTGCATTAAGTTTATCCTTATTTGTGGCGACGCTGTTTTTGTTTTTTTTACGGTCGCGGGATCATGTGCTTCATTTTGTTATGGTCAGAGACTGGTCGATTCAGCGAAAAAACCAGCCAACAGGCATAATAATCAGTTTGAGCACTTGTCACAACAGCGGTTTGCGGATATACGTTTAAAAAGGGGCGCCGTTTACGGCCAAATGCTAAGGATCTTTGGATTAAAAATGGCAAAATCACTGGTAATAGTTGAATCACCGGCTAAGGCAAAAACGATAAATAAGTATCTGGGTAACGACTTTGTCGTGAAATCCAGTGTCGGGCATATCCGGGATTTACCCAGTAGCAGCAGTAAAGACAAGGCCAAAAGCGCCGATAAAAGCTTAAGTAAAGCCGAGAAAGAATATCAGGCGCTGGTTGACCGGATGGGCATTGATCCCGAGCACGGTTGGAAAGCGCGTTATGAAATTCTAGCGGGTAAAGAAAAAGTCGTTAAAGAGCTCAAGGCGCTGGCAGAAAAGGCGGATACCGTTTATCTGGCAACCGACTTAGACCGTGAAGGGGAAGCCATTGCCTGGCATTTACGCGAAGTGATCGGCGGTACGCCTGAAAAATTTAAGCGGGTGGTATTTAACGAAATCACCAAAAATGCCATTACCCAGGCGTTTGAACAGCCGGGTGAGTTGAACCTGGATCAGGTTGATGCGCAGCAAGCGCGACGTTTTCTGGACCGGGTTGTTGGCTTTATGGTGTCGCCGCTGCTGTGGAAAAAAGTCGCCCGGGGCCTGTCTGCGGGGCGGGTGCAGTCTGTAGCGGTACGCCTGGTAGTCGAGCGGGAGCGGGAAATTAAAGCCTTTGTGCCCGAAGAGTATTGGAGTATTGATGCCGATACACTGACCCAGGCAAGGCAGGCACTGCCGCTGGAAGTAGTGAAACAAGGCGGCAAAGCGTTTAATCCGGTTAATAAAGCCCAGGCCGATGCCGCACTTGGCATATTACGGCAGGCCAGCTATCAGGTGCTGGAGCGGGAAGATAAGCCCAGTAGTAGCAAACCGCAAGCGCCCTTTATTACCTCGACGCTACAGCAGGCAGCCAGTACCCGTTTGGGTTATGGCGTGAAGAAAACCATGATGTTGGCGCAGCGTTTATATGAAGCTGGCCACATTACCTATATGCGTACTGACTCCACCAATTTAAGTGCGGAAGCGGTATCCAGCTGCCGTGATTATATTGCAAAACAATTTGGCGCCGCCTATTTGCCGGCAGAGCCGGTAAGTTACGGCAGCAAAGCCAACGCACAGGAAGCGCACGAAGCCGTAAGGCCATCAGATGTGTCTGTTCTGGCTTCAGCACTTGGCGATATGGAAGCCGATGCGAAAAAGCTCTATGAGCTCATTTGGCGTCAATTTGTTGCCTGTCAGATGCCAGCAGCGCAGTACGATGTCACCAATATCACTGTCGCAGCCGCGGATTTTGAGTTAAAAGCCAAAGGCCGGGTATTGCGCTTCGACGGTTGGACCCGGGTGCAACCGGCGGTAAAGCGCAAAGGCGAAGAAGAGCTGGAATTGCCGGATGTTAAAGCCGGAGAGAGTCTGGCGCTGGTTGATTTGCATGCGGCACAACATTTTACCAAGCCGCCGGCCCGTTTTAGCGAAGCCAGTCTGGTTAAAGAGTTAGAGAAACGGGGCATCGGCCGGCCGTCGACCTATGCTGCTATCATCTCTACCATTCAGGAGCGCGGCTATGTGCGGGTTGACAACAAGCGTTTCTACGCCGAGAAAATGGGAGAAATCGTTACCGACCGTCTGGTAGAAAACTTTGATGATCTGATGAACTATGATTTTACCGCCAATATGGAGCTGAAGCTCGATGATATTGCAAAAGGGCAATTAAATTGGCGTAAAGAACTGGACCAGTTCTATCAGGGTTTTAACGCAAAATTGAAAACCGCCGAGCAGGAGCCTGAGCTCGGTGGTATGCGGGTGAATCAGTTTGTATTAACCGATATTGCCTGTCCAACCTGTGGCCGGCAGATGGGGATCCGTACCGCCTCTACCGGGGTATTTCTCGGTTGCTCAGGCTATAACTTACCGCCAAAAGAGCGCTGTACCACCACCATGAACCTGGTGTCGGGTGAAGAGGCGGTGTTGGTGGCTGATGACGAGCTGGAAACCGAAGCGCTGCGGCAGAAAAAACGTTGTCAAAAATGTGGCACCGCAATGGATTCTTATCTGCTGGATGAGCACCGGAAGCTACACGTCTGTGGTAATAACCCGCAGTGTGATGGTTATCAGGTCGAACAAGGGGCCTTTAAACTGAAAGGTTATGAAGGGCCGGAGATCGAGTGTGATAAATGTGGTGCTCAGATGCAGCTGAAATCCGGCCGCTTTGGTAAGTATTTTGGTTGTACCAACAGTGAATGTAAAAATACCCGTAAGCTGTTACGTAGCGGCGAAGCAGCACCGCCAAAAGAAGATCCGGTGCATCTG
The DNA here is from genome assembly GCF_001704375.1 of Alishewanella sp. HH-ZS. Classification (NCBI taxonomy): domain Bacteria; kingdom Pseudomonadati; phylum Pseudomonadota; class Gammaproteobacteria; order Alteromonadales; family Alteromonadaceae; genus Alishewanella; species Alishewanella sp. HH-ZS. The sequence goes on from NZ_LZEJ01000051.1 coordinate 13,649, forward strand.
CCGGAACTGAAATGTGAAAAGTCAGATACCTACTTTGTGTTGCGTGATGGCGCCTCAGGGGTGTTTTTGGCGGCGGCGAATTTTCCGAAATCCCGCGAAACCCGGGCACCTCTGGTCAGCGAGTTAAAACGCTTTAAAGACCGGCTATCGCCGAAGTTCCATTATTTGGCCGAAGCGCCGGAGCAGGATCCACAGGGTAACCCGGCGATTGTACGTTATAGCCGCAAGACCAAACAACAATATGTGATGACGGAGCAAAATGGTAAAGCCACAGCCTGGTCGGCCTGGTATGAAAATGGGCGTTGGGTGGTCAGCAGTAAGTAAGACTAACTAACAGTAACAGGGGCTAAGGCCCCTCAGACTGCTGACAAAGTCCTG
>NZ_LZEJ01000052.1:0-25431 GCF_001704375.1 Alishewanella sp. HH-ZS
GGGATTTGTGTATAAGAGACAGGGAGTTAAAGGGGGGGCCCCAGAACAGTTTACTGCCCGCACTCTGGTACCAAGGCGACATGTTCAGGCGCTATTGGATCTTGAAATCGATGTGGTTATTACCTATGAACCCTATGTCAGCCAACTGCTAAAAGCGGGTGCGGTCACGCTGTTAGATAGCCGGCAGTTACCCGGCGAAATTATAGATATTTTGGTGGTACGCCGTCAGGTGTGGCAGCAGCGACAACAGTTGTTCACCTTATTACTGAACGATATCTGGCCTAAGGGGCTGGCAAGGTTGCAGCAACCTGATACCGCCGCTCTGGCTTTGCTTAGCCGTAACACCGAGTTATCGTTAGAGGAACTACAGCAGGCATTGGCTGGGATGGTATTTCCGGATAAAGAGCCGGAGTATCAACGGTTGGCCGCTAAACTATTACCGCTAATCGACAGCATGAACCAGTATTTATTGCAAACTGCGCATATCAGTAAAGCCGCTCAACTTGAGGTATGCAGGTAATATCGCAATGATCGCTCAGTTGCTGAAAACTAACCGCTACAGTATCCGGGTCCGTATCACGTTAATTCTGATCGCGGTTTTTCTGCTACTGGGCCTTATCGCTGCCATAGCGCTGGTTAATGAACATCAGCGCCAGGCGCTGCAAAGTAGCGAGCAGGAGCTGCGCAGTATCGGCAGTTTAACCCAGGCGTCTTTTAACCGCGCGCTGCGGATGCAACTGCCGGAAGTAGTGGAAGAGCTAAAAACCGAACTACAGGCGCATCGTCGTATTTTGCGGGTGCTGCGGGTCAGTGAGCAAGGTCAGGTTTTGGATGCCTATAATCCGGATTATATCGGGCAAGCCGCCACGGCAGTGGTAACCCGCTTCTCAGCTGACTTATTTGCGCAAACAACCGCCAGCGGGTTACTGGCCTATCAGTATCTGCCAGAGGCACAACGTTATGTCCTGTATTTACCATTGACCGCCCCCGGTGCCACTTACAGTCAGCCACAGCGGCAGATGCTGCTGCTGGAATACCAACATCATAGCAGCTGGCAGGACGCGCTTTACCATCGCTGGCGCGCGCTACTGATTGCGTTAGTTTTACTGGCATTAACCAGCGTGTTGTTATGGCGTTATTTACAACAGACGCTGGCCAGACCGGTTGAGCAGTTAGTCAGAGCGCTAAATGAGGTCGCTGCGGATAAACCCTTACAGCTACCTCCCGGTGAGCGGCGTTCGGAAATTGGCCAGCTGACGTTAGCGTTGGAGAGCATGGCCAAGCAGCGCATGGCGGATGAAGCAGAACTACGAAAATTATCGGCTGCGGTAGAACAGAGTAAAGATGGGATCCTGATCACTAACCCGCAGGCAGAAATTGTCTATGTCAATTCGTCCTTACTTGAATTGACCGGCTATAGCCGCAGCGAATTGATTGGCCAAAATCCACGCCTGTTAAGCGCCGGCAAAACTGCGAACACTGTTTATCAGCAGATGTGGCAGCATTTGCAGTCAGGCCAGGCCTGGTCAGGGGAGTTTATTAACCGGCGTAAAGACGGAAGTGAGTATACTGAACTGCAAACCATCACGCCGCTTAAAGATCGCTACGAACGGCTAACGCATTATCTGAGTGTCAAGCGCGATATTTCCGAGCAAAAGGCCGCGCAGCAACGCCTGCACTTTCTGGCATTTTATGATGTGTTAACCCACCTGCCTAACCGGATGTCGTTGCTCGAACGTCTGCGTCAGCAAGGCAGGGGATGCAGCTTACTGGCATTAAATATTGACCGGATGAAGTTTATCAATGATGCCCGTGGTTTTGAGTACGGTAATCAGGTGTTACTTACCTTCGCCCGGCACTTACAGCAGCAAACATCGCTGTTTCTAAGCCATTTAGGTGCGGATAACTTTTGCCTGGTGCTACCGGCAGCTGATTATCCCGGTCTGACGCAGGTAGAAGACCTTGCCCAAAGGCTGTTATTACAGCTACAACAGCCGCTACAAGTAGCCGAGGAGCAATTGGTCTTGTCGGTAAGCATTGGCATTAGCCAGGCAGCGGAAGTGCTGCTGCCGGAACAATTACTCCAGCAAGCTGACACTGCTCTGCATGTTGCAAAAAATCAGGGTGGTAATCGCTACGCCTGTTACCGGCCCACTGACAGCCAGAGTGCGTTACAGGCGTTTCAGATTGAGAAGGCCTTGCGTCAGGCACTGGATCAGGATGAATTACAGTTGTTTTTGCAAAGCCAGTGCGATCAGCATGGCGTGCTGGCCGGCGCTGAAGCTTTGGTTCGCTGGCAGCATCCGGAGCAAGGGCTGATCTCGCCGGCATTATTTATTCCGGTGGCGGAACGCTCCGATCTGATTATTGCATTGGACAACTGGGTACTGGCCAGAGCCGGTGAATTGTTAGCCAACTGGCGCAGCCGTGGCCTGAATTATACCCTGTCGGTCAATATCAGTCCGCGACATGTGCGGCATGCCAGCTTTGTCGAGGATGTGAAAGCGGTGCTGGCGCGTTATCAGTTTGCACCAGCAGCACTGGTGCTGGAGGTTACCGAAGGTATTCTGGTCGATGATTTGCAAGCCAGTATTGATAAGATGCTGCAACTGACCGCCCTGGGGATTAGCTTTGCGATTGATGATTTTGGTACCGGCTATTCGTCGCTGTCCTATATTCGCAATTTACCGGTACAAGAGCTGAAAATTGATCAGAGCTTTATCAAAGGTATTCCGGATCAAGCCAATGATATCGCTATGGTGGAGACTATTATCGCTGTAGCACGGCAACTTAATCTCAGAGTGGTTGCCGAAGGGGTGGAGACTGCAGCACAGGCGCTGTTTTGTCAGCAGCAAGGGCTCTGGTCGCAGGGTTACCATATTGATAAACCCCTGCCTGTGTCAAAGTGGCAGGCCCGTTGGCTGGACCGGGTGACAGCGACTGACAGTTAGCCTTAATCGGGCAGCTGTAAATGCGGCTTACCCTTTAGATAGGCATTGCGAAATACCTGAAAGTACTCCGCTAACTGCTCTGCCGCCGGTTGATCGGCCGCCAATCGTAGCACTTCAATCGCCACTTCCGCGGTACAAAGTTGATGCAAATGCGCCGCTTCCCGCAGCAGATAATCACTTTGTTGCGTCGGCTGGATCCCGAGCACCGGCAGGTTACCCAGATAAGGGCTCTTAAACATTTTCTTCGCCTCGCGCCAGGTACCATCCAGCATCACAAACAGCGGCGTGCGCCCGGCGCTGGCCTGCTGTAGCGCAGCTGCATCGGCCAGGCAACGTTCTGCTTCGGCATATTGGGTCGGAAAAACCACGATGGGCGCATAGCGTGGGTCGGCCAGCAGCGCCAGTAACGCCGGATCCGGCCTGGTGCGATCCCAGACAAAGGCATGGCTATCAGCAGCAATATAGCAGATCAGGCGCCCGGTATTACTTGGCTTATAGCATTCGCCGGTATACATAATAAAGCAAAACGCGGATTTTGCCTGCGGCACTGGCGTGGCTGCACAGATACAGTCAGCTTGTGGTAGCAAACAGTGCTCACAGCGGCGCACCTTGCTACCGCGGGCATTAAAAACGCGGGTGGCTTTTTGCAATTCGCGCTGTCGTAGCGCCAGAATAGCATTGCGATGCATTGGCAGGTGTTCCGGGCGTTGGCTGTTTGGACGCGTATTCTAGCGGCTTTTATGCTAAGCTGCCGCCACTTTTTGCTGCTTTGTTGGCTTAAACCAGACGTCGTGATGTTAATTACTGCCAAACAGCCTTCTGAAATTACCTTGCCGGCGCATAATCAGGGCTGGCCGACGGTACTGGCATTTTTGTGTGCTCATTTTCCGCGCATTCCGGCTGAGCGTTGGCAGCAGCGGATCCGCGATGGCAAGGTCTATTGGTATCAGGGTGAGGCGATTACCGAGCAAACGCCTTTTTTACCCAGTCGCCGGCTCTGTTATTTTCGCGAAGTCGCCGCAGAGCCGAAAATTCCGTTTTTGCATCAGATCCTGTATCAGGACGCGCACCTGCTGGTTGCGGATAAACCGCATTTTTTACCGGTTACACCGGGCGGAGACTTTGTTAACGAATGCCTGTTGCAGCGGCTGAAAGAGGATACCGGGATCAGCGATTTAGCGCCGCTGCACCGGCTGGATCGGGATACTGCCGGCTTAGTGTTGTTTAGCTGTAATAGCATAAGCCGGCCACACTATTACCAGCTATTTCAGCAGGGGCAACTGGTAAAGCGCTATCAGGCCCGGGCCCGCTTAAGCACAAACTTACAGCCGCCGTTAAGCTGGCAGTTGAGTAACCGGATTGAAAAAGCCCAGCCGCGGTTTATTAATCAAATCGTACCGGGTGAGGCCAATGCGCAGTCTATTGTCGAGCTGGTCGGCGTTGAGGGGGATATCGGCCAGTTTCAGCTGCAGCCGCTGACGGGGAAAACCCATCAGCTCAGGCTGCATATGCTGAGTCTGGGCATGCCGATCTTAAATGATGCTTACTATCCTGAGCTATTACCGAAAAATACCAGTGATTTTAGCCGACCCCTGCAGCTATTAGCGCAGCAGCTGAGTTTTATCGATCCGCTTAGCCAACGTCAGCAGCATTTTGTCTCGCAGCAGAGGTTGTTTTAGCCTAGTTGTTGTAACAGCCGGTCTAACTGATTAGCAAAGGCCTGACGATCGGCCTGGCTAAAAGCGGCCGGGCCGCCACTTTGCACACCACTGGCGCGTAGCGTCTCCATAAAATCTCGCATCGTCAGTTTTTGACGGATGGTATCGCGATCATAGCGCTCACCGCGCGGATTAATCGCTTCCGCGCCCTTGGCCAGCACCTCAGCCGCCAGCGGGATATCACCGGTAATCACCAGATCGCCTTGGTGACAACGGCGCACAATCTCATTATCGGCTTCATCAAAACCCTTGCTGACCGTCAGGCTGCTGATAAAGGGCGAGGGAGGGGTACGTAGTGGCTGATTTGCCACCAGCACCAGCGGCAGTTGCTTACGCTCTGCGGCGCGGTACAGAATCTCTTTAATGACGGCCGGGCAGGCATCGGCATCGACCCAGATAGTAAAAGGCATAAGGTTATTCCGGATAAAGGTGGCAAAAGCGCATGGCTTGCGGATAAGGGAAAATATCTTCCACCTGGCCCTGGCGGATCCGGTACTGCTTTTGCCGCCAGTAGCCGGCATCCAACAGTTCCGGATGTTTACTAAATAACATATCGCGGATCTCGGCACCCGGTGTGACAAAGGTCGCCATCTGCTCCGGAAACACATCACCGGGTGCGGCCCAGCAATTTGCCTCTGCTTCCAGCGCCGCTTCAAAACTATCGACCTTGGGCAGGCTGCGGAAATTCACATCCAGCAGATATTGCACCTCGTCATAATCATAGAACACCACCCGTTTATGCCGGGTGACACCAAAGTTTTTCAGTAGCATATCGCCGGGGAAAATATTGGCAGCAATCATTTCTTTAATGGCGGTGCCGTAGTCATCCATAATGCTGGCTTTATCGGCAGTCGAGGCCTGTTCCAGATAAAGATTAAGTGGTGTCATCCGCCGTTCAATATACAGATGTTTAATTACCACCAGCTCATCCTCAATTTGCAGCGAACCGGCAATACTGTCCTGTAGCTCCTGCAATAACTCGGGCGTAAAGCGCGCCTTCGGCAAGGCAACATCGGAATATTCCAGCGTATCGGCCATCCGGCCGACCCGGTCATGCTGTTTCACCAGTTGATAGCGGGCCTTTACCGTGGCGCGGTCAAATTGTTTGGTTTCGCTAAAGGTATCGCGAATCACTTTAAATACATAAGGAAAAGAGGGCAGGGTAAACACCATCATCACCATGCCCCGGATCCCCGGTGCAGCAACAAAGCGATCCCGTGAGCGCTCAAGATGGGTCAAAAGTTCACGATAAAATTCGGTTTTGCCCTGTTTATGCAGGCCTATGGCGGCATAGAGTTCTGCCAGGGTTTTATGCGGCAGCAATTCGCGTAAAAAATGCACCAGTGCCGAAGGGACCGGGCATTGCACCATAAAGTAGGCGCGTGAGAAGCCAAAGATAATACTCATTTGCTCCGGATCGGTAAGCAGCGTATCCAGATACAGACCTTTACCTTCGGCATGCAGCAACGGAATGATAAAAGGTTGCTGGCCTTGCGGCGTCACCACCCGGCCAACCAGATAGGCGGCTTTATTGCGGAAAAACGGGGTGTGCAGAATATCTAACCGCAGTAGATGCACCGGAAAAGCGCCATGACTGGACTGACTGATAAAGCTGCGTAGCACACAGCGGATATCATGTTCTAAGTCGATAAAGGGCGTATTAAAACCAAAGGCGGCAATAATATTCCGGATCGATTGCTTTAAGCCATCCTGTGCCGGGAAATAACTTTGGTACACCGAGGCAATAGGTGCCGGCAGGTGTTGCTTATCCAAGGTTGATTCGACAAAGATATTCTGATTATGAAAATATTTACGGGCAAATAACCGGCAAAATACCGAGTTATAAAAGGTTTCTGCCAGTTCTGCCTGCGGGTGAAACAGCAGATATTCCAGATAGTGTTGCTTAACCTGCTGCCACAGGGGGTCACTTAAACACTCGGCGGGTAATTGCTGGCGCAGCAGGCTGATGGTTTCATTAACCCGCAAATCATAAAACTGGATCCGCTCTGAGCTATCCTGCTGATAGGCCTGCCAGTCGGCTTGCTCAAAGCGCTGCCGGGCACGAGCCGTGACCTGCTGAAATAAGCGAAAGTGTTTGCGAAAGCCTTTTAAAATAATCTCGGCAATTTGCCGTGCCTGCTGCATATGTCCTGCTTGGCTGCATCAAAATTCTTGTGTTACTTTACTGATAAAGCGCGGCTACTGGCAAACGGTTGTTACAAAAAAGGGCTCGTACTGAGCCCATTTCCTGTAATTGTTGAACCTGGCACCGGCTTAGCGGGACTGTACGCTGGATTGCATAGGCAGATCGCTGGGTTGCACATCGTTGCCATAACCAAACATCACTGCCAAAACCAATACCACCGAAGACGCCAGAATCAGTTTCAGCATTAGTGGCCAGCAAAAACGGAACCAGTGGCCATAAGGGATACCGGCAATACCGATAATGCCCATTAAAATAGCATTGGTCGGGATAATCATATTCGAGAAACCGTCACCAAACTGGTAAGCCAGCACCGCCACCTGACGTGGAATTTCCAGCAGATCACTCAGCGGAACCATTAACGGCATTGTGACATAGGCCTGGCCGCTACCGGATGGGATAAAGAAGTTAATACCGGTTTGGATTAGGAACATGCCGACAGCAGCCGCCTCAGAGCTGACATAAGACAGTGGTTGTGACATACCATGCACCAGCGTGTGCAGGACCTGACCATCTTCCAAGATAAGTGAAATACCGCGCGCGACACCAATCAACACCGCGGTGGTGGTCAACTCCATCGCACCTTCAATAAATTTCTTCGCGGCAGTATCGCTGCTGATATTGCCGACTAAAACTACAAATAAGCCCCAGGCAATAAAGGCCGCACCCAGTTCATACAGATACCAGCCGTTCATCCGGATATTGTAGGCAACGATACCGATGGTCAGCACAAAGCTGCCAAGAATAAGCCGGTGCCGCCAGTTTAGCTTCGGATAATCGACCGCAGGTTGATCACCAAGCGGGCAGGGCAGATCTTTTACCATTGACTGACTGGGGTCTTGCGCGACCTTTTTAGCGTAGCTCCAGACATGGTGAAAACCAATCAAGACGAAAGGCAAAAAGATAGCTACCCGCAGTTCCCAACCAGATAATATCGGAATATCAGCAATTTGCTGGGCAATCACCAGTGTAAATGGATTGACCGCAGAAATGCCGTAGCCGATACCATAACCGGCCACCGTCATACCGACTGCCGTCATCGCATCCAGCCGCATGGCTTTACACAGCGCCACCAGAATTAACACAAAAGGTATATACTCACCAGCGGTACCAATAAAGCTGGACGCCATCGCAAAACAGAACACCACCATAAAGATCAGCATCTGTGGCCGGGAACCAAAACGCTCCAGTAAGCGGCCAATCAGTGCATCCACGGTGCCGGTTGCGCGGGCCACTGCCAACACGCCGCCTAAAATCATCACAAAGAAAATTACATCCTGGGCGGAGGCAAAAGCCCGTGGAATGGCGGTTAATAATTGCCAGGGCGTCAGATAACTGCGTTCTTCAACCAGACTAAAAGTACCCGGCACAACCACAGCCCGGCCGTTGGCCATGGTCTCGGTAGCAAAGAAACCCTGGGGAACAATCCAGGTGGCGATCATCGCAATCACCATCATGCTAAACAGTAGCGTGAGAGTGTGCGGAACTTTAAACTTTCCCATAAATAAACCTTAGCAGCGCGCCGGGGCGCGATAGAGAGTATTGTTATAGTAATATTGGGCTGAAAGCCCGGCGTCAGGGTTTGACAGTTTAGCGATACCGCTACTGCTACCGGCCAGCGCGCTGCAAGTCTAACCTATGATGCGCGGTTCGACAAATCAGACAAGGTTACTGCGCCGAGACGAGCAAAATTCACTCCGCAAACCTCAATACAGCGCTGCTGTTATTTACCGTAAGCAGCATTCAGTGCGGCGGTTACCCCTTGCTGGCAGAGAGTACTTTGGGTAGGCTGACGCCTTTTAAGCGGAGTAGACCCCTTGTTATTTGCTCTGACCGTGCTGCTCAGCGCCAGTCTGGTGTTTTTGGTACAACCTATGCTGGCGCGCCTGCTATTGCCGTACTTTGGTGGTGGCGCTCAGATCTGGACCGCCGCATTATTGTTTTTCCAAACGGCGCTGCTTGGCGGCTATTTGTATGCGCACCTGCTAAGCCGCTATGCTAACCTGACGCAGCAGCGTTTGTGGCATAGCGGTTTACTGCTGCTGGCGGTTGCCAGTTTGTTACTGCTGGATGCGAAACCCGATCCGCAAGCTGCACCCTTGTCGGGTATTCTAAGCTATCTTGCACTGGCGATCGGCTTACCCTATCTGCTGTTAAGCGCCACCGCGCCTTTGGTGCAGCACTGGTTTGCCGCCCGTTACCCGCAGCAGAGCCCGTACCGGCTTTATGCGTTGTCAAACCTGGGTTCTTTTGCAGCCCTACTCAGTTATCCGTTTTTAGTCGAGCCCTATCTGGCGCTACCGCAGCAGCAAGCTTACTGGACTGGCGGTTTTATCCTGTTTAGCGGCTGTATCCTGGTGCTGCTGTGGCACTCACTGGCGCAGAGCAAGCTGCTGCCCTCGGCACCACTGACGTTGCGGCGCGGCCATAGCGGTCGTTATCTGGCGTTATCTGCCGCCGGGGTGGTGCTGTTGTTGGCAGTAACCCAGCAATTAACGCAAAATGTGCCGCCGGTGCCCTTTCTCTGGGTAGTACCGCTGGCACTTTACTTACTCAGTTTTACTCTGGTGTTTAACCGCGATAGCTGGTATCAGCGCGCTATCTGGTTGTATTTATTTGCCATCTGCTTAGTTGTTGCACTATTGCTGTTTTATCTGGGACGGCAGTTTGACTGGCTGTCACAGCTGTTGCTGTATCTGATGTTGCTGTTTAGTGGTTGTATGCTCTGTCATGGCGAGCTGGCACGTAGCAAGCCGTCCCGCGAGCAGTTAACGGCATTCTATCTGTTGTTGGCTGCCGGCGGGGTGCTGGGCGGCCTGTTGGTTAATCTACTGGCGCCGTTGCTGTTTAGTCGTTACTGGGAGTTTCCGCTGGTGTTATTGGCGATCCTCTGGCTGGTGACGCTGCATAATTGGCGCCGGCAGGCGGTGTGGCAGACGGCAACGGCGTTATTGGCAGGTGGGATCTTTATTGGCAGTTTTTTGCTGATTGAACAGCAACTGGGGCGCCAGGATATCAGCAGCAGCCGGAATTTTTACGGTAGCCTGATAGTACGCGATGTCGAGTTAAACGGGCAACGGCAGCGCCAACTGATTGATGGCACCACCAGCCACGGTGCGCAGTATCTGGACGAGAGTAAAGCCATGCAACCGCTGAGCTACTATCGGCCTGGTACTGGGGTCGCATTGGCAATAGCACACTTTTTACCGGCTGATCCGGCACGCAGCAGCAGCCAGCTGAGCCGGCGTCATCTGGGGTTGGTGGGCCTGGGCGCTGGCGCTTTGGCGGCCTATGGTCGCAGCGGCGACCTATTACAGTTTTATGAAATTAATCCGGCGGTGATCGAGGCGGCCCAGCAGCATTTTAGTTATCTGGCGCAGAGCGAGGCGGAAATTCGCTTACAGCTGGGCGATGCCAGACAGCTGCTGCAGCAGCAACTGGCAGAGCAGGGCAGTCAGCAATTTGATTTGCTGGTGTTAGATGCCTTTAGCAGTGATGCTATTCCGCAGCATCTGTTAACGACAGAGGCGCTGGCATTGTATTGGCAGCATTTGTTGCCTGATGGCGTGCTGGCCGTGCATATTTCGAATAACTATCTGGATCTCAGTAGTGTGTTACGTAATCAGGCTGTGGCGCTGGGGCTGGATGCGGTCTTTATCCCGACGCCAGCCGATACCGATAATCCGGCGGCGACCGAGTGGGTACTGCTAAGCCGCAATCAGCGCTTTTTACAACAAGACAGCATCCGGCAAGCCAGTCGGCCCTGGCCAAGACCCTTACGACCCGAAGTGCGTTGGACCGATCAACACAGTAACCTGTTTCAGGTGTTAAAGTAGCCGTTGAAGTCGCTGCTGAATGAAGAGTGGAGCTAGTCGCCCTGCGCTAAAGGCAACAGGGCAACCGGTTCGGTGGCGGTTATTCTTCCGGACTGATAATGCGTAGTTGCTGACGGTAACTGAGGTTACCTTCGACGTCTGCACTGCAAGCGCCGTCTTTACTCAGCCGGATCAGATAAGGTGGCTCACTGACGGTGGCACTGTGAAAGTTGCTGCGGCACAGTGAACGGCTAAGGCTACGGTAGTGATCGCGGCTAAATAGCGGGCTTTTGCTATGCAGCGGCTCGGCCTGCTCGGTCAACGGCGCTTTAGTGGCGGCAGGCACCAGAGTCAGCGTCACCTGTTGGGGCACATTCTCAGCCTGGGGCGAGACCTCCGCCGGGGTTAAAGTCTCCGCCCGGGGCAAGGTCTCTGCTTGCCAGACTAACATATCGCCTGCTGTCAGGGTATAGGTGTGCGCCAGTAACTGCGTTTTGCTCGACTCTGACTGTAGCTCGCTGACATAGACCTCACCGGCGCCGCGGGCAGCCATTTGCACCAGCCCTCTGGCATAGTGGCCCAGATCGACCAGCATGGCACTGGCTTCATCGACACCAAAAGCCAGTCTGGTTTGCGTTGCCTGCTGTAGCACTAAGAGCCGGGCCTGACGGCCGCGCTCGGCAAAATGGGTATCCAGCACACCGAGCGGGAATAATCCCAGGCCACCGGCCGCGGTGTAGGTAAGCTGGCGCTCACTTAAATTATCCGGGCAGCGGTTCTCTTTGCGACATCCCGGCCAGGGCGCAGGGCCCGCTACCGCGCCATATTGTAAGGCGTGATAGCTGTCGCCGTTGGAAATCATCGGTACCGCTGCCAGCTGAGGTGCCAGCCACTGATTGCCGCTCATCACTGCGGTACCGGCGCTGGTGCCGCCAACCAGCAGCTGCTTGTTGGCAACGGCACTGAAGATCGCGGTTAGCTCCGGGCTGGCAGAGCCGTCCGCAAAGCGCAGCGCCTGGTAGGTCAGACTTTGATCGCCGCCGTTAAAGAAAATGCCATCGGCCGCGGCAATTTTCGCGACCAGGGCTTTACTGCCAGCCTGACAGGCTTGCAGCTTAAGGGCGAAGAGATCGGCATAAACCTGTTCACGGCGGTAGCTGCCATGGATCTCAGAGAGAAACTCAGGCAGCGCCTGACAATTTTGCGCCTGCATTGCCGCTTGCAAGGCTGCGGTCAGCGGCAGCCACTCTACCTCTGCGCCAGCCTGGCGAAAGGCATCCAGATAAAAATCCACCGCGGCAAAAGGATCCCGTGATGAGGCGGTAACCATGAGCAGTTTTGGCGCACTGCGCCCTTTGTTACTGGCTTTCGTTGCCGCCAGACGCACAAACTCGCGGTACAGTTCAGCCGAGTGTTGATCCGAAGTCTTTGCCAAATCGACTTGTTCAGTTAAGCGGTACTTATCATCACTGCTCAGGGTCGGCACTTCCAGATAATCGAAGACGACATTTAACTCACGCTCAGAAAGCTGTTGCCACAGGGTTTCACCATCCGGCGCTTGCTCTGTAGCCGGAGCCGCCCGCCATAACTCGACCAGCTGTTGTTCGGTTAGCGGAGCAGTATGCTCAGCAGCGAGTTGATTAAACAGCTGCACCAGCTGTTGCTGCAGCGTTTTACGCTCAGCGCTGAAAACTTCCGCGGCAGCGAAATTTTGCAGCAGGCTCTGTTGCAACCAATACAAATTACCGGTTTTTGCCAGAGTGCTGAACTGGGTTTGTTGCAGGCAGCTGCGGTTTGACATTGAGCTACAGGTGGCAAGACCGCCGCCCATTAACATCAGGTCGTATTCAGGCTCCGGTAGGACTTGAGCAGGCGTGCTGGCAATATCCAGAATGCTGGGTTCAGGCTCAACAGCCGGCGTCGCTGCATCGGCGGCTGGCAACGGCTGTTCTTTCTGAGCGGGTTCCGGCTGCGGCTCAACCGCCAGTGCGCCCGGTACTGCCAGGCCAACCAGGCTGCTAACAAGCAGCAGCTTTATGCAGGAAAGACGCATCTAACCTCCTGTTGCGAATTGCTGCGGTTTTTCGAAGGTGCCATACACCCGTGGCCGGCCGTCCTTTACCAGGCAGCGGCCTTTGGCGATCACGGTGTCGATACTCAGATCATGGCTATCGAGCAGCAGCATATCAGCATCTTTGCCAACTGCAAGCTGGCCTTTTTGTTTTAGGCCCAAAACCTGCGCCGGTGCCTGGGTGACCGTGGTCAGGGCGACACGATGCACGAAACAGACTCATGTATTGAATACGCTCGATACAGACAGGAACCGCCGTATGCGGAACCGCATGTACGGTGGTGTGAGAGGACGGCGGGAGTGATCCCGCCTCCTACTGTCAATTAAACCTGCAAGTAATCCAGGATCCCTTCAGCTGCCTTGCGGCCCTGGGCAATAGCCGTGACCACCAGATCAGAGCCTAACACCATATCGCCACCAGCAAAGATTTTTTGCTGATTGGTTTGCAGCGCATAGGGGCTTTGCTCGCTGGCTAAAACCCGGCCTTTACTATCCAGCGCTACGCCCTGGTCGATTAACCATTTTGGTGGACTAGGCTGAAAACCAAAGGCGATAATCACCGCATCAGCCGGCAATACTTGTTCTGAGCCAGGCACTGGCTGTGGGCTGCGCCGCCCTTTGGCATCAGGCGCACCCAATTCGGTCGTGACCACCCGTACGCCGCAGACCTGGCCAGCATCGTTTAATTCAATCCCCAGTGGTTGCAGATTAAACAGAAACTCAACGCCTTCTTCGCGGGCATTTTGCACTTCTTTGCGCGAGCCAGGCATATTGGCTTCATCGCGGCGGTAAGCGCAGCTGACTTTAGCTGCACCCTGACGAATCGAGGTGCGGACACAGTCCATAGCGGTATCGCCACCCCCTAACACCACCACGGTTTTACCGGCCATGCTGACAAAGGGATGCTCAGTTTGCCAGCCCATCAGGTTATTGACGTTGCCAATTAAAAACGGCAAGGCTTCGTAAACACCGGGCGCGTCTTCATTAACCAGGCCACCTTTCATCGGCGTATAGGTACCCAGCGCCAGAAAGACGGCATCATACTCTTCCAGCAGACTGTCGAAGCTAACATCCACCCCGACTGTGGTATTGAGCCGGAACTCAATGCCCATTTCGCTGAAAATCTGCCGGCGCAGTTTTAACACATCCTTTTCCAGCTTGAACGGTGGAATACCGAAAGTGAGCAGGCCGCCGATCTCCGGATAACGGTCAAACACCACAGGGGTAACGCCGTTACGCACCAGTACATCGGCGCAGGCTAAGCCAGCCGGACCAGCGCCGACCACCGCGACCTTGCGGTCGGTCTTGACCACTGCAGATAAGTCAGGCCGCCAGCCCATTTCAAAGGCTTTGTCGGTGATATATTTTTCGATACTGCCGATGGTGACAGCGCCGAAGCCTTCGTTCAGGGTGCAGGCGCCTTCACAGAGCCGATCTTGTGGGCAAACCCTGCCACACACCTCTGGCAGGCTATTGGTTTTGTGGGACAGTTCTGCCGCTTCGACAATACGGCCCTCATTCGCCAGCTTGAGCCACTGGGGAATATAATTATGTACCGGGCATTTCCACTCACAGTAGGGGTTACCGCAATCCAGGCAGCGGTCAGCTTGCCCCTCGGCCTGGGTGGAGCTTAATGGCTGATAAATTTCAACAAACTCGATCGTTCTTTCGGTTAGTGAGCGTTTTGGCGGATCAATCCGTTTTACGTCAATAAACTGGTATACATTCTGTGCCATAACGCCTCCCTTACATCGCTTGCACGCGCAGCTCGGCAGACGAGCGGGCGCGGTGACCAAGCAAGGTATTTACATCGCTGGTTTTTGGTTTTACCAGCTTAAATTTGCTTAAATAGTTGTGGAAATCATTCAGGATCCGCTGCGCTTTATCGCTGCCGGTTTCCTCGACATGCTGGTGTAGCAGGCTGCGTAAATGCTCCTGTAAAATCGGCATTTCGACATCCAGTGCTTCCACCAGCTCGCCATTTAAGCGCAGTGCCAAATCATCCTGCTCATCTAGCAGGTAAGCAAAGCCACCGGTCATACCGGCACCAAAGTTCACCCCGGTACAGCCCAGCACTACAACCACACCGCCGGTCATATATTCACAGCAGTTATCCCCGGTACCTTCTACCACGGCGACGGCGCCGGAGTTACGCACCGCAAAACGTTCGCCGACCTGGCCAGCCGCAAACAAGCGACCGCCGGTGGCGCCATACAGACAGGTATTACCGGCGATGGTAAAGCCATTTTTGGCAAAGCTGGCGCCTTTAGCCGGGTAAATTGCGATCTGACCACCGGTCATGCCTTTACCAACATAGTCGTTGGCATCACCCTGCAGCGACAGATAGAGGCCACCGGCATTCCAAACGCCAAAGCTCTGGCCGGCAGTACCGGTAAACTTAATGCGGATAGGATCGGTTGCCATACCCTGATTACCATGCTGGCGGGCAATAAAGCCGGATAAGGCCGCGCCAACCGAGCGATCGGTATTACGTATCGGCAAGCTTAGCTGGCCACCGGTTTTTTTCAGTACCGCCTGCTCGCATTTTTGCAGTAACAATTGGTTTAAGGCGCCCGGATCAAAAGGCGTATTATTTTGTACACAGTACAGCGGTTTATCCGAGCTTACGCCGGAGGCTTGCAAAATAGGCGTTAAATCCAGTTTGCCCTGTTTTTGCGTTTGCGCACTGCGATAATCCAACAGATCAGTACGGCCAATCAGTTGGGTTAACTCGGTCACGCCCAACTCTGCCATCAGCTCGCGCACTTCGCGCGCCAGGAAGCTGAAATAGTTCATTACCATTTCCGGCAGGCCATTAAAGTGGTCGCGGCGTAAGGTGGCGTCCTGAGTAGCGACACCGGTCGCACAGTTATTCAGATGGCAAATGCGCAGGAATTTACAACCCAGCGCAACCATAGGGCCGGTGCCAAAACCAAAGCTTTCGGCGCCCAGAATAGCGGCCTTTACCACATCGAGGCCGGTTTTCAGACCGCCGTCGACCTGTAGCCGTACCCGATCACGCAGACCGTTTTCTACCAGAGCCTGATGTACTTCAGCTAAGCCCAGCTCCCACGGACTACCGGCGTATTTTACCGACGTCAGCGGGCTGGCGCCGGTACCACCGTCATAGCCAGAGACGGTGATTAGATCAGCATAGGCTTTGGCGACACCGGTCGCGATAGTACCTATACCCGGCTCTGACACCAGTTTGACTGAGATCAGCGCTTCTGGATTAACCTGCTTTAAATCGAAAATCAGCTGCGCCAAATCTTCAATCGAGTAGATATCATGGTGTGGCGGCGGTGAAATCAGCGTCACGCCTGGCACTGAATAACGCAGCCGGGCAATTTCAGCGGTGACTTTCTCGCCGGGTAACTGACCGCCTTCGCCAGGCTTGGCACCCTGCGCCACTTTGATCTGAATCACTTCGGCGTTGACCAGATAATGCGGCGTAACTCCAAAACGGCCGGAGGCGACCTGTTTGATTTTCGAGTTTTTCTCGGTACCAAAGCGCCGCGGATCTTCGCCGCCCTCACCGGAGTTGGAGCGACCACCGAGGCGGTTCATCGCAATGGCCAGCGCCTCGTGTGCTTCCGGACTTAAGGCGCCGATAGACATAGCTGCGCTGTCAAAGCGCGGATAGAGCTGCTCTGCCGGCTCGACCTGCGCCACTGCCACCGCTTGCGTACCAGCTTTTAACTGGAACAGATCGCGGATATGTGCGACCGGCCGCTCGTTTACAAAGCGGCTATAGTCCTTGTAGTCTTCATAGTTGCCGCTGCGTACCGCTTTTTGCAGGCTTTGTACCACATCAGGGTTATAGGCATGGTACTCGCCATCGTGCACATATTTTAACAGACCACCATGATTCATCGGTTTGCGCTTTAACCAGGCCACGTTAGCCAGTTGCTGCAGATCCTGCTGGAAATCGGCAAAGTTAGCGCCGCTTAACCGTGACGGCACATCGCTAAAACACTGCGCCATCACATCCGGATGAATACCGACCGCTTCAAACAGGTTAGAGCAACGGTAGCTGGCGACCGTGGAGATCCCCATCTTCGACATGATTTTATACAGGCCTTTATTGATGCCTTTGCGGTAATTCAGCACGGCCTGACGGGCGGTCAGGGCGATATTGCCTTTCTCGACCAGCTGTTCGACGGTCTCATAAACCAGGAACGGGTAAATCGCCGTGGCACCCAGGCCAATCAATACTGCGAAGTGATGCGGATCGCGGGCGGCAGCGGTTTCAATAATAATATTCGAATCACAGCGTAGCTGGGCATTAACCAGGGCTTGTTGCACGGCACCGACGGCCATAGCTGCAGGAATGGGCAATAACCCCTGCGCAATGCGCCGGTCGGTCAGGATCACCAGTACCACTTGGTCATCTCTTACCGCACTCACTACTTGCTGACAAAGGGTGCTGACAGCTTGCTGCAGATCCTGCTGTGCCGGGTCGAAATTCAACGAGAAGATCTGGTGCTTATAGTATTTCTCATCCGCCTGTTTCAGTTGTTTTAAATCTGAATACATCAGCACCGGTGATTCAAACTGGATCCGCCGCGCATAGCCGGCAGTCTCTTTAAAGACGTTATGTTCGCGGCCAATACTGGTGGCCAGTGACATCACATGGGCTTCACGTAACGGATCTATAGGTGGGTTGGTGACCTGGGCAAATTGTTGGCGGAAATAATCAAACAGGGTACGCGGCTTACGCGACAGCACCGCCATCGGGGTGTCGTCACCCATAGAGCCAACCGCTTCCTGCGCATCTTTCGCCAGTACCGTGACAACCTGCTCAATTTCCTCATAGCTGTAGTTAAACAACTTATGTAGCACCAGCATTTCGTCGTCGGTAAAGACACGTTTGCCAATCAGATCGGTTTCGTATTTTTCATAAGGTACCAGGCGCTGTACGTTTTCGGTAAGCCAGCTGCGATAAGGATGGCGCTGCATTAAATCTTGATCGATTTCATCCGAGCGCCAGATTTTGCCGCTGGTGGTATCAATCGCCAGCATCTCGCCGGGGCCAACCCGGCCCTTTTCGACCACTTCATCCGGGGTGTAGTCCCAAATCCCGACCTCAGAGGCCAGGGTAATCAACTTGTCGCGGGTTATCACAAAGCGGGCGGGGCGCAAGCCATTGCGATCCAGATTACAGGCCACATGTTGACCGTTGGTTAGTACGATACCGGCCGGACCATCCCAAGGCTCCATATGCATGGAGTTAAATTCGTAAAAGGCTTTCAGGTTATCGTCCATCACCTTATTGCCCTGATAGGCAGGCGGTACCAATAAACGCATGGCGCGGAACAGATCCATACCGCCGGCCAGTAATAATTCGAGCTGATTATCTAATGAGCTGGAATCGGAGCCGGTTTGACCAACAAAGGGCGCGGCATCCTGTAAATCCGGTAATAACGGCGAGGCAAACTTGTACTGACGCGCGCGGGCCCACTGCCGGTTGCCGGTAATGGTATTGATTTCACCGTTATGGGCTAAAAAGCGGAACGGCTGTGCCAGTTTCCAGCGCGGCATCGTATTGGTTGAAAAACGCTGGTGGAATACGCAAATGGCGGTTTCCATCCGGATATCGGCGAGATCCAGATAATAACCCGGTAAATCCGCCGGCATCATTAAGCCTTTAAAAACAGTAACCAGAGAGGAGAAGCTGGGAATATAGAAATCGTTATCTTCGGTCAGCTGCTTTTCGACCCGGCGACGCACCATATAGAGGCGGCGTTCCAGATCATGATCGCCCCAGCCATGGGGGGCATTAACAATCACCTGCTCAATTTGTGGCATTGAGCTCAGTGCCAAAGGCCCCAGCACACTGGCATCGATCGGTACCTTACGCCAGGCAACCAGGGTCAGGGTTTCGCGGGCAATTTCCTGATTAATAATGTCTTTTGCCAGGGCTGCCTTAACCGGATCCTGACTTAAAAAAATCATCCCGACGCCATATTTTTTCGCCAGGTTCCAGCCATGTTCCTCGGCCAGCGCGCGGAAAAAGCTATCCGGTTTTTGCATTAATAAACCACAGCCATCACCGGTTTTGCCGTCGGCAGAAATACCGCCGCGGTGCTGCATGCGGTCTAAACCATTTATTGCTGTTCTGACTATGCGGTGACTGGCGACCCCTTCCAGGTGCGCAATCAGCCCAAAGCCACAGTTCTCTCTTGCCTGACTATGCTGATACAACGCCATGACACGCCTCCAAACTTATCCTGAAATAAATAATTATTAATATTATTTGAATTATTATTCTTGTTGTTGTCTGTGCTACTGCTGAAAGCAAAAACCAGGTTGTCTCTCAGAGGTTAACGTGGTGCGGTCTTTAACTCGAAGGTTTTAGCCGTCTATACTTATAGAGGGTATCAGGTATACCGAGATTTATCAGAAAATGCAAGTGGGTTTTTCGCGTATATGGTGCTATTCCGCCGCATTTTTTCCGGGCGCTATTAAAATGTCTTGCTGTCAGCATCCAGGCAATAAGTCGCTTTGGTCAAAATCTGAATAGCAGAGTAGCCCAGAGTGAACCGATTTCTGGCTGACATTAAAAAGTAATAATTATGCGTTTATATCTTGCCTGCCAGAATAAAGCCGCAATAGGCGGTGCGTCAACCAGATTGTGCCTCAGCCAGCAAAGGGGTACTCTTAGCAAAATCATGGCGTTAGTTAGGGCGTGTTGACGTCTGCTGCTTGGATTTTGTTCACACTGGCGGCGCTTTGATCGCGAAACGAGGAGCGCAGTTTAGTTATTCTAAATAAGTGACGAGTGACAAAGAGCAAAGCGTCGCCAGTGCGAACCCTTCGGGCAGCGTTTGGCTGGCGTTTCTACTGCGTTATCGCTTGTTCATGTAGAATAACTACACATCACAAGCTCTGCCTTGTATAAACACCAGCCAAACGGCTGCAAAAACAAGCAGCAGACGTCAACACGCCCTAGGAATCAAGCCTGCGGCTTTTGCGGGTATTGGCAAGTATTCAAAGGTTAACCTATGCAAATTTCCTCAATACCGCAGCTGACAACACTGGCCCGCCGCATCCGGCAATGGGGCAGTTGGCAGTTGGCAACCCTACTGGTGCTATTGCTGGCTGCGCTGGTACTACTGAGTTATCTCGGTTATGCGGCGATTTTTAACCGGGAAGTGGTCATTCATGAGTTGCAACTACTGCTGGTTTATACGGTGCCGTTGTTTGCTTGCCTGGTGTTTGTGATTTGTTATCTGGTAGTCAGGCTGGATGCCGCCTTGTCATTTGTACAAAACTCAACGCAATCTGAGCAACAACTCAATCAGACCATGCAGCAAAGTATCCGGCAGCTTAACTTCGAAATCGAGGAGCGGAAGAAGGCATTTCAGGCGAAAAGGCGGGCTATTGAAGAGCTGCGTAAAGAAATCAGTGAGCGTCGTAAAACAGAGCAGGAACTGGCGGAGCAGAGCTTGCTGATCCGCTCCATCGTAGATAGTTCGCCGGATCTGTTTTATTACCGCGACGAAAAGGGTTTACTGGCCAGCTGTAATAAGATGTTCGAGAGTATTATGGAGCGGCCAATGGCTGAGTTGATCGGCCGGGATCTGACCCAGCTCTATGCCGCAGACAGTCCGCAGGCGGCAATCTTATCTGAGTATGAGCAGGCGGAACCCGAGACTGAGCTGACGCTGGATGTCGAGTTTAAAAAAGAAGATGGCAATGTACTGTGGTTTGAAATGCGCCATTTACCCTTTTATGACAGACAAGGACGCTATATCGGTTTACTGGGCTTTGGTCGTGATATTACGTCACGCAAATTGGCTGAACAGGCGTTAGAAAAAGCGTATCAGGACAAAGGCCAGTTTATTGCAACCCTCAGTCATGAGCTGCGCACCCCACTAAATGGCATTGTCGGTTTAAGCCGGCGCCTGCTGGGCAGTGAACTGGCGCCGGAACAGTTCAGCTGGGCCAATACCATTTTTACCAGTGCCGAAACCCTGGGTAATATCTTCAACGATATTATTGACCTGGATAAAATTGACCGTCAGGAGCTCGATATCGTCTACCAGGGTGTACAGCTACAGCAGTTCCTGGATGATATTGGCAATTTTGCGCAGTTGATCTGTCAGCAAAAAGGGTTGAGTTTTCAGTTGCAAACAGAGGGCACTACCGCCTGCTACCTGCTGCTGGATCCTACGCGCTTACGTCAGGTGTTATGGAATCTGTTAAGTAATGCTGTTAAATTCACCCGGCAGGGGCAGGTGACCCTGCACTGTCAGCTAACACAGCAGTTTCTGCAGTTACAGGTGATCGACACCGGTATTGGCATCGCCGATCATGATCTGCCACGGATCTTTGATATGTACTATAAATCCCGTGATGGCCAGCGCTTGAGTATTCTTGGTTCGGGTATCGGCTTGTCGGTATCGCGTTCGCTGATCGAAGCCATGGCCGGTGAGATCAGTGTAAAGAGTACGCCCGGCGCTGGCAGTTGTTTTACCGTCAGTTTACCCGTCGTGTTTGCTCAGGCACCGTCACAACCCGCGCCCATTAACTGTCCGGCGCTAACGATTCTGTTGATTGAAGATGTGCCGTTAAATGCCGATATTGCGATGGCGCTGTTGGAACAGCGAGGTCATACAGTGTTACTGGCCGAAACCGGAGAGGATGCGCTCGCCTTGCTTGAAACAGAGGACGATATTGATCTGGTGCTTCTGGATATGCAGCTACCTGATATGGATGGCGATCAGATCGCCCGTTATATCCGCAGTGAAAGTCATTTATCGGCACTGCCCATTGTGATGCTGACAGCTAATGTGCGCAAAGCACAGCAGAAACTGGCGGATATCAAGCTGGACGGGGTGCTGTCCAAACCACTGAATACCGAAAAATTAGACTTATTATTAGCTGAGCTGTTTTCGCCCAGTGCTCTTAAACTGCAGCAAAACTCGGAGCAAACCGCGCCGACGGCGGCGAGTAGCGAGCAGGCTCCGGCTGTGCTGGATACCAATATTTTGCAGCATTATTTACAGACGTTGGGTAAGGATGCGATGCAGCGTAGTGTGTTGTTATTTGCGCAGTTATTACCAGGCTATATTAATAAGTTACTCGAGGCTGCGGTGCAGCAACAATTCAAAGAGTTGCAAAGTATGGCGCATAAACTAAAGGGGGCGGCAGCCGCGGTCGGTTTACTTTGGTTACAGGAACAAGCACGAAAGCTGGAAGAACAGGAGCCTGACTGGGCGCTATTGGAACGGCAATTACTGGAGCTGCATTTTACTGCAGAGCAGCATCTGGCTACTCTGCAGCAATATATTAAAGACGCTTAATTATTTATCGATCTTGCCGACAAAGCGATAACCCTCACCATGGATGGTGCTGATTAACTCCGGGCTCTCGACATCAGATTCGAAGTGTTTACGAATACGACGAATGGTGACATCGACAGTACGGTCATTCGGACGCAACTCGCGGCCGGTCATATGACGGATCAATTGCTCACGGGTGAAGATCTTACCCGGTGTATCCAGCATCAAGCGCAGCGCACGATATTCACCCTTAGGTAAACGACGTGCCATCCCGGTTGGAGAGGTCAAATTACGGCTATTTTCATCCAGCGTCCAGCCGTTGAATTTCACTACACTCTTGTGCTCTTCCACTACAGGTTGCGCGACTGTACGATTTAACAGGTTGCGGGCACGAATAGTGAGTTCGCGTGGATTAAATGGCTTGGTCAGATAATCGTCGGCACCGATTTCCAGGCCGAGAATACGATCAACTTCGCTGTCGCGGCCAGTAAGGAATATCAGTCCGATATTTTGCTTTTGCCGTAATTCCCTTGCCAGGATCAGGCCGTTTTTGCCGGGTAAATTAATATCCATGACAATCAGATTAACTGGGTTAGTTTCCAGTTTCTGATACATTTCGTCACCATTTATGGCTTCGATAACCTGATAGCCCTCTCCCTGAAACAGACTAACCAGATTTAAACGGGTCACTTCTTCGTCTTCTACGACCAGAATCACGGGTGTTTGCATTAGCGTTAAACCTTATTTGGGAGTTGTAAGAAGTAGGTATTTAGACTGTAGACATTGTGTCTGACAGGTGTCAAATTAAAGCTGATTATAATCCAAGCGGCCAATTGTTAACAAGATTTTTGTTAACAATTAGTCTTTTCTAATTCATTTTTATTTGAATGCTGATATAAATCAAAGCCTTAAAGTATCAGTTATTTAATTTGCTTGGACTTAGATTTCCGACGGGGAAGTCAATATCTATCTGGATGCCTTCGCCTAAACTACTCTCTAACTGAATCTTACCATTTAATGCCTGAGTGACCAGATTATATACCAGGTGCATTCCCAGGCCACTGCCACCTTCGCCGCGTCTCGTGGTCACGAAAGGATCAAAGATCCGCTTTCGAATATGCTCAGGAACACCCTTTCCGTTGTCACTGTAATGTAATAAACAGCGGTGATGTTTGAGTTCGACTCTAATACTGATTTCTCCGGCGGTACCTTCGTCAAAGGCATGTAGCAGACTGTTCATAATCAAATTAATCAAGATCTGATTCACAGGTCCCGGTTTACTGTTGATGGTGAGCTCGGCTGGGCAATCAATATGAATTTGATGACTAGTTTTCTTCAGATTAGGCCGCAGTGATAGCAATACCTCATTAATCAGCTGTAGCATATTAAACTGACGCTGATTTTCATTCGACTGGTCGACAGCGACCTGTTTGAAGCTGCTAATCAGGCCGGCGGCACGCTCAAGGTTGCGATAAATGATCCCCAGATTTTCTTTACTATCACTAAGAAAGCGTGCTAACTGATTTGAGCTTAGCGTTTTTTTCTCGAAAGCGCTCTCGATTTCCTGTACCTTGTCCTGCAATAGCGTTGAGGCGGTAACCCCTAAGCCAATGGGGGTGTTTACCTCATGAGCTATGCCTGCCACCATCTGTCCCAGACTGGCCATTTTCTCGGTTTCGACAATTTGATTCTGATATTGGTGTAGGGTGGCGAGGGTGTTCAATAATTCCTGATTAGATTCACGCAGAGCGGCAGTGCGTTCGGCAATTTTTTGCTCCAAGCTCTGATTCAACTGTTTAATTTCGTCTTCAGCCTGTGCGCGTTTATTCAGTTGGCTCTCAATTCGATCCATCATCGTATTAAAGGCCCGACTGAGTAGATTAAACTCTTGCACCTTAGCGGCCGGCGCCCGCACACAGTAATCCCTTTCCCGCGCTACCCGGTGTACTAAATCGAGCAGCACATTAAGTGGTCCGGTAAAGCGCTTTTGTAACTGTAACACCAGGATGTAACCGAGCAGTAGGGCAAGAATGGCGATCAGGATACTGACCAGCGTTTGCTGGCGTTGAGATTGCGTTAATTCTTCTGAAGTCGCTCTAACATAAACATAACCAAGCAACTGATTATCCAGCACTACGGCGCGACCGAACTCTAGAGTGTCACCTTTACGAATCGGCTGTTTCTGGGCAATGATTTCGTTGATGCGGTCAGTCTGAAGTGGCCAGGGGCCGATATCTTTGCGGTTATAACTAACAAAGAAACTAAGTTGCTGCCCGGCCTCATCGTACTTATAGATATGAATATTCTTAATAGCGGTAATAGCATCAAAAGCGGCAAGGCGCTGTTCTTCGCGAAATCTGTTATTGGTTAACAGTGTCGACTGTGTATTGATGGCAATAATATTGAGCAAGGCCGCTAACTCTTGCTCCAGCTGCCTCTGCTGGCGTTTAAAATCCAGGCCATTGGACAAAATCAGTGCCACAGCCAAAGTCAAACTACAAATTAGCATGACTAAGAAAATCAATGCTGTTTTCATTGAAGTGGTGCGATTGATGCCACTCATGTTCGGCCAGATGGTCCTTACTTTCGCAGTCTGCTTAGTAGATGCTAAACAGAATTCCGCTTTTTCGCAAAGGAAAGTGGAAATTTTATCCATCAATATTATAGTAGTGGCAGTTCTGGCGGGCGGAGGGCGAGCATGAATTTATGGCAAAGTTATAAAGAAACGATTTTCCTCTGTCACCAGGGTTTGGCTCCCGGCGTTAGTTTTGCCATCATCAGCGGCCAGAATCCGGCCGGTCAAATTACCCATACCCTGTTTAACCAATTACTGGATAAGAAACTGCAACAGCGGTTACAGCAGTTGGGTTGTCCTTATCGCTCAGTGATAGGTGCGGCACCTGATTATAGTTTTCAGGAGAAAAGCTGGCTGGTGTTTTGTGATAAAGCGCTGGGCATCGCCTTGGCAGAAGAGTTTACCCAAAATGCGATTTACTGGGTGGAACGCAATGAGCTTTACCTGGTCCCGGTACTGCTGGCTGGTCAGGAAGAGTATCTGGGAAGTTTTGCCAGCCGTTTGGTGTTGTTACCGGCCTGATTAGGCCGTCGGGAAGCAGGCGCACTAGCGCCGGATAATCTGCAGTACTGGCTCGACATCATGTTGCAAATGCGCGGACAATTGTTGTTTTAAACGCAGTTGCGCCAGACGTTGCTCGGGTGTTTCGGGCTCTGTTAGCAGGGGCGCAAAGTCAGTGACGCAAATACAGCGCAGGGCCGGCGCCGTCATACCGGGTAATTGCATAGCCCGGTACAGTTTATGCGGACAGGCCCGGGTCCGTCCGGGCGCCTGCAAACAGCTGGCGCTAAATAATTGTTCCAAATAGTAG